>JAEWAD010000395.1 GCA_023391905.1 Pseudomonadota bacterium
GATCAAGGACTACCAGCGCGAGAAGGCGGCCTGAGCCGCCGGGACTGGCCGCCCGCGTTCGACTGGCGCAGACTGCGCCTTCGGGCCCACGCGACCCGGACGACGCGGAGCTTGCCATGCCGGTGGACTGGCCGACGCTGAAGCGGATCTTCCTCGCGCTCCCCGAGGTGCGCGAGGGGATCACGCACGGCACGCCCTCCTTCTATCTCGGCAAAACCTTCTTCGGCCGGTTGCAGGAAGACGGCGTCACCTTCGCGCTGAAGATCGATCGCGACGACCGCGACATGCTGATCGCCGTCGAGCCGGACGTGTTCTTCACCAACGATCACTTCCGCGGCTATGCCTATGTGCTGGTGCGGCTTCCGGCCACCGACGCCGAAAGACTGGCGCCGCTCGTCGAAAAATCCTGGCGGCAGACGGCGCCGAAGCGGCTGGTCCAGCGGTTCGAGCCGGCGGCGCGCTGAGCGGAAAGCCGCATTTCGTCATGGAATCGACGGATTGAGCCGGGCATAGTCGCCGCAATCGATTCCGCGCCGTCCCATCGGCCGCATTGTTACAACACGGGCCGTATCGGCCACTCCCCCTGGAGGCTTCCATGCGAAAAGCTGGCTTGCAGCTCGCAACCGTCCTCGCGCTCACCGTCACGGCGCTCCCTGCCTTTGCTGCGTCCTGCAAGGATGCCTCCGGCTTCCCGGCCTGGCTCGAAGGCTTCAAGCAGGAGGCCGCGCAGAAGGGGCATTCGCCGCAGGCGATCGCCGCCCTCGACGGCCTCTCCTATGCGCCCGACGTCGTCGCCAAGGATCGCGCCCAGAACGTCTTCTCGCAGAGCTTCCTGGAATTCTCCGACCGCATGGTCGCCAAATACCGGATGCAGAAGGGCCAGCAGCTGATCAAGCAGAACGCCAAGCTGTTCGACCGGATCCAGAAGGATTACGGCGTGCCGGCGGCGGTGCTGGTCGGCTTCTGGGGCCTGGAGACGGATTTCGGCGCCAATCTCGGCGACATGCCGACGCTCCGCTCGCTGGCGACGCTCGCCTATGACTGCCGCCGCCCGCAGCTCTTCCACGACCAGCTGATGGCGGCGCTCACCGTCATCGACCGCGGCGACCTGACGGCCGCGCAGATGAAGGGCCCCTGGGCCGGCGAGCTCGGCCAGGTGCAGTTCCTCGCCACGCATTACCGCGATTTCGCCGTCGACTATGACGGCGATGGCCGCCGCGACCTGATCAAGAGCACGCCGGACGTCCTCGCCTCGGCCGCCAATCTTCTCGTGCACGAGGGATGGCAGGCGAACCAGCCCTGGCTGACCGAGGTCCGCGTGCCGGCGAACCTCGACTGGTCGCAGGCCGACCTGCAGATCCAGCATCCGGTCTCGACCTGGCAGAAGATGGGCGTGACCGTCGCGCCGGGCTCGAAACTTCCGGATCAGAACCTGAAGGCCTCGCTGCTGCTGCCGATGGGGCGCAATGGCCCGGCCTTCCTCGCGTATCAGAACTTCCGCGTCTATCTGGAGTGGAACCAGTCCTTCATCTACGCCACCACGGCCGCCTATTACGCGACGCGGCTCGCCGGCGCGCCGCCGGTCGGGCGCGGCACGGTCGGCAAGCAGCTCCCCTACAAGGACGTCGTCGAACTGCAGAAGCTGCTCGCCAAGCGCGGCCATGACGTCGGCAAGGCGGACGGCATGATCGGCGCCGGCACGCGCGCCGCCGTCAAGGCGATGCAGATCGAGCTGGGCCTGCCGGCTGATTCCTATCCCGACATGGCGCTGCTGCAGCGCCTGCGCGGCGGTTCCTGACGAAATCCCGGACGCGGCCTGTCGTATGGACGGGCCGCCTCCCCTGCCGCGGGATCGCGGCACGGCCGCGCGACGGATGCGTGGAACGAAAATCCGGCTCCGGCGAAAAGCTTGGAGCCTCGTTCCTTCGGACGAAACCGGCGCTGATCTATTCTGGCTGCATGTACGCCCCCCGCGACAGAGCAGCGACCATGTCCCGATTGATCATTCCCGGCTGGCAAGGATCCGGCGTCGGCCACTGGCAGCGCCGCTGGCTCGACGTCGACGCGGATGCCCGCGTCGTCGAGCAGGACAACTGGCACGAACCCGACCTCGAGGCCTGGCTGGCACGTCTCGACGCCGCCGTCCGGCAGACGCGCCCCTCGACGCTGATCGCCCACAGCCTCGGCGTCGTCCTCGTCGCGCACTATGCGCGGCGCTATCCGCGGTCGCCGATCACCGGCGCGCTGCTGGTCGCCCCCGCCGATATCGAGAGCCTTCCGACGGATCATCCGATCGCCGGCTTCGGCCCGGTGCCGCTGGCGCGTCTCCCCTTCCCGACGATCCTCGCCCTGAGCCGCAACGATCCCTATGTCTCGGTCGAACGCGGCCGGCTGTTCGCGAAGCGCTGGGGCTCGGAGCTCGTCGATCTCGGCCATGCCGGCCACGTCAATGCCGAGAGCGGCCACGGCCGCTGGGCCGACGGCTTCCGTCTCGCAGCCCAGCTCGGCACCAGCCCGGCGCGGAGCGCCGCCTGAGCGAGAGCCTCCTTTTCCGAATGCGATAACCGTCCCGGGTGAACCCGCCCGGGGTCGACTGGTTGTGCCGATATGTCGCGAGGCCTAGACTAACCGCCAGACTCCCGTTGAGTCGTCGCGCCGCCTGGCGCGAACGCGTGGTCGGTCCTGAGG
>JAEWAD010000409.1 GCA_023391905.1 Pseudomonadota bacterium
CGATCATGCGCCCCCCGCGCGAGGAGAGGTCGATGGCGGCGCGCGCGCCGACGAACGGATCGAGCCACTGCTTGCTGTCGGAAAACTCGCGCGTGGGACCATTGTTGATCTTGCCGCTCAGATCGCCATCGAGCCGCGTCCAGCGCAGGCCGGCCAGCGGCGAGATCGAGAAGACGCGCGGCGCGCCGAAGGCGGTGTCGCCGCCGAGCGCGGTCTCGTAGACCTTGTAGTAGGCGCCGGCGCCAATGATGGTCGTCGTCGTGCCGGCGCCGATCGTCACCTCGCCGACGGCGGGATGCTTGAACTGAATCGCCTCGTCGCTCGAGACGTTGACATATTCCGCGTTGAGGAAGGCGCCGAACGTGCCGTTCGTGATCTCGAGGGCGCCCATCACGCCGAGGTCGAGATCCTTGATGACGTCGCTGAAGGGCACGTCGATGTTGACGGGACGGCCGCGCATCGCGCCCTCGCCGTTCAGCGACGCCGCCCAGAGATACGGGCTGACGATGACCGACCACTCGCTCTTGACCGGCTCCACCGGAGCTTCGGCCGGCGGAGCGCCGAGATCGGCACCGAAGGCCGAACCAGCCGTCGCCGCTGACAGCAGAAGGGCCGAAGCCGCAACCCGAACGCCGGACATCTTGATTGCGCGCGACGGATTCATCGCTCGATTCCCCCCGAATAGTGCCAATCCGCACAAGCTGCTCTGGTCTCAGCCCGGCGTCAACGCCGGGAACGCGCCGGGACACCGAAGATGTCCCGGCGAGACAAATCGGCCTCAGGGCTTCGGGAACGCCAGCGCCGGCGGCGTGACGGGCGCGTGCATCGGAGCGGCCGCGATGGTCTTCGCGTCGAGGTCGAAATCCGCAAGGCTGACGGAGCGCAGCGTCGGATCCTCATAGGTCTTGACGTAGTACTGGCCGTTCTTGAGGTCGGCGATGGTGCTCCACTGGGTATAGTCCAGCATGTCCGGCTGGCCCGGCTGCTTCTCGCGGATATAGCCCTTCGGCAGGTCGAAATTGTTGAGGATGTGCTCGGCCAGGCGAACGCTTTCGATGCCGCCCGCCACGGGAGCCGCCGACTTCAGATAGGCGAAGGCGCGGATGAAGCGCGACGGCGCCGTCGGGTCGCCCGGAATGCCGAGCATGCCCGAGCCGACGCCGGCCGGCGGGTTGATCGTCATGTCGCGCACCTTCAGCGGCGCTGCCTCGTGGTCGGAAAGCTTCACGTAGTTGCGCAGATTGGTCATGTGCCAGTCGAACGGCGGCGAATTGGTCATCACCGTGGTCGGGTTGTCATAGACCTTGAGCACGCCGTCGATCGGCTCGATGACGATCGACGCGCCGGTGGCGTCGTGCAGCGTGTAGTGCACCGGCGGGGTGATCTTCATCTGCTCCTGCACGAGGTCGATCACGACGACGTCGCCGAGCGCCGCCTTGACCTCCTCGACGGTCGCGAAGCTGGTCAGCGCCCAGGTCAGGAAATCCCACGGCGCCAGCGACTTCGCCGGATCCGCCTTGGCCGGATCGGCATAGGCGGCGTTCTCCGGGAAATAGAGGATGCCGCCGGCAAGCCCCTTCTCGTTCAGGCCATCGATCAGCACGCCGATGCCCAGCGCATTCATGCCGACCGCGGCGTACTTGCTGTTCCACGTCTTGCCGGGCTTGTTGTCCGGGCCGCTCGCCGCCAGCGCGAAGTTGCGCGGAATGACGATCGCCTGGGAATCGAGATCGAAGGCGAACTCCATCGTGCGGCCATAGACGCTGCCGCCATCCGCCGTCGGCAGCAGGAAGCTCGTGCAGGCTTCGGCCACATGCGGCGCGACGAGCGTCGTCGTCACCAGCAGCGCGAGCGTGGCCCGTGTCAGCGCGCGCCACGAGGGCTTCACCGCGGACGAAATGCGTTTCATCGGTTCGTGCCTTCTCTGAAAGTTCGCTTCACTTAGGAAAACGGTGGCACACTGGCACCACGCCCCTGCCAAGACAAGCACGGTTGAGACCGGCCGCGAGTGCAATCGAGGGGATGGTAAACGGGCAGCGGATCGCCGCCCGAGATGACAACGACCAGTGCGCGCTGCTATGACCAAGCGGATCCACTGGATGGGACGACGTGCTCGACTATCTCCTCAACGCTCTGGTCACGCTGTTCGTCACGATCGACCCGCTCGGTCTTGCGCCCATCTTCGTCGGCCTGACGCGCGGTCTTTCGCGCCTGCAGCGCCAGCAGATCGCGATCCGCGCCACGATCACCGCCGCGGTCATCCTCTACGCCTTCGCGCTGGCCGGCGAGGGCCTGCTCGGCTTCCTCGGCATCTCGCTCGCCGCCTTCCGCATCGCCGGCGGCCTGATGCTGTTCTGGATCGGCTTCGAGATGGTTTTCGAGCGCCGCGACCAGCGCAAGCTCGCCAGCGCCAACAAGGCGGTCGAGGACGAGCGCGCGCACGATCCCGGCGACGTCCTGCATCTCGCCGTCTTCCCCCTCGCCATTCCGCTGATGGCCGGCCCCGGCGCCATCTCCGCGACGATCCTGATCGCCGCGTCGGCGCCGAGCACGCTCGGCATGATCGGCCTGCTCGTCATCATCGCCGCGCTGGTCGGATCCTGCCTGGCCGTCTTCCTGCTCGCCGGCCCGCTCGAGCGCCTGCTCGGCAACACCGGCCGCATCGTGCTGACGCGGCTTCTCGGCGTGCTGCTCGCCGCCCTCGCCGTCCAGTTCGTCGCCGACGGCATCACCGAAATCGTCCGCGGCATGGGCTAGGAAACGGCATCCGTACCGCACCGCACGGCGCAATCCGTCGCGCCGGATGTATAATGCAGCCCCCTATGCGGCCGCCCCAGGGACCGACATGCTAGACCAGACCAAACCCGACCCCGCTGCGCCGCTCTCGCGCCAGCTCTCCACCGACGCGGCGATCGTCACGTTGCTGGCCGGATGCCAGAGCGAGCTGGTCGCGGCGGTCCGCGCCGCGCTCGACCGGCCGGCGCCGGACGCGATCCACGCGCTCCGCGTCACGCTGCGCCGGCTGCGGACGGCGCTCGGGCTCTGCCGCGACTGGAGCGGCAGCGACTGTTTCGGCACGGCCGAGGCCGATGCCCGCGAACTGGCGAGCCTGCTCGGCGGGGCACGGAACTGGGACGTGCTCGTGACGGAGACGCTGCCGCGCCATGCCGAGGCGCTCGCCGGCATCGTCGACCTCGCCCCCCTCGTCGAGGCGGCGCAGGCCGCACGCGATACGCAATACCGCCGGATGCTGGCGCGGCTCGACGGGCCGCTGCCGCCGAAGCTGCTGCTCGGCCTGGCGCTGCTGGTATCGGACACGCCCTGGCGCGGTCCGCGCGGCGAGCTGCGGAAGCGGCTGGCGGGCCCAGTGACGCCGCGCGCGGCCAAGG
>JAEWAD010000015.1 GCA_023391905.1 Pseudomonadota bacterium
GCCCGTTCCTGCAGCGTGACGGCGACGCCGAGCGCGGTGGCAAGCGCGACGAGCAGGACGACGACCAGCGAACCGGCCCAGAGGCGGCGGAGGTCGGCGAGAACGAAGCGGATCATGCGGCGAGGTCTCCCGCCGGCTCGGCGGCGATGCGGCCGGCAACCAGGCGAATGCGGCGATCGAGGCGCTCGACCAGCGCCGCGTCATGCGAGACGACGACGAGCGTGGCGCCCTCGTCGCGCGCGAGTTCGATGAGCAGCGCCGCCACCCCCGCCCCGCTCTCGGGATCGAGGCTCGCGGTGGGCTCGTCGGCGACGAGGATGCCGGGCTTCCTGAGCAGCGCGCGGGCGACGGCGACGCGCTGCATCTCGCCGCGCGACATGGTGGCGACCGGCTGGTCCGGCCGGCCGAGACCGACGCGCTTCAGGAGCTCATGCGCTCGCGCGCCATGCGCCGCCGCGCCCCGGCCACGCAACCGAACCGGCAGCAGCACGTTCTCCAGCGCCGAGAGGCCGGGGAAGAGATGGAAATCCTGCATGACCAGCCCGACATTCGTCGCCCGCCACGCGTCGCGCGCCCCTTCGGACAGCTGGGCGATATCGACGTCGCCCCAGCGCACTACGCCGTTCGTGGCACGCTCCAGGCCGGTGACGATGTTGACCAGCGTGCTCTTGCCGGAACCGGACGGCCCCGTGACCGCGACGCGTTCCCCGGGCGCGACCTCAAGCAGCGGCAGCGACAGGACCGGCACCGGGAGGCCCGGAAACGAAACCTCTACGCCGGCGAGACGAAGGCCAAGCATGACGCCTCCTAGACGGCGCTGAAGCGGGCGCCGCGCAGGCGCAGCAGGCTGACGAAGCCGGTCTCCGGATCCGTCCAGGAGCCGTATTCCAGCGTCCCGCCCACCTCGATCACCGTGTTCGGCTGCACGAAGGTCTGCTTCGCGTCGAGATAGACGACGACGATGTTGTCCGGCCAGTCGGAGTCCGACGAGCAGAACGGACAGATCGACATCGGGATTTCGGTCAGCACGAAGAACGCCGCCTCGGCCTTCAGCGGCGGCGCCATGAAGCCGCGCATCGTAACCGTCTGGCCCGCCAGTCCCTTGACCTTGTCGGAGAAGGTCAGGCCGAGCACGCCGACCGATCCGTAGAGATCGTCAAAGGTGAGCATCGGCGCGGCCAGGGCGGGCATTGGAAATGCGGGCGCGGCCAGCGCGGCGAGACTTCCGACCAGCGCTTCGCGCCGCGAAATCCGTATGAGCGTCATCGCTCTCTCCTATGTACGCGGCTCCGCAATGGCGGGTTGGCGTCGCCCCGGCGGAGGCCGGGGCCCATGAACACCGGCCACGCAAGCGTAGCCCTGTCTCCTCGCCCGATGCCGGTACGGCTGGATCCCGGCCTTCGCCGGGATGACGGCAGAGGGGCACCCGCATTGCGCGAAAGATCCCTCAGGGAGAGGTGAAGAAGGGCGCCGAGTTCAGATCCGAACCATGAAAGCTTCGGGCGCGGACGCCCGAAGCCTGTTTTCAGGATATGGAAGCCAGATCAGGGCTTGGCGGGGGCGAGCGCCAGCGCGTCGACGATGACGCGGTAGACGTCGCTCTGCTCCATGTAGCCCTTGAAGCCCTCGGAGCCGGGACCGCCGGCCTGCAGCACGACGTCGTCGACCGAGTGCACGCCCGAGTCGCCATCCCTGGGAATGTTGCCGGTCACCAGAACGGCGCCGGGAACGTCCTTGTAGGCTTCGTTCGCGACATATTCCTTCTTCTCGTTCTGCACGGCCGGCACGAACGGGCCGTCGAGCTTCGGACGGAAGGTCTCGTAGTGGTCCGGGCCGTTGTTGGCGGCGAGGAACAGGCGGCGGGTGACGTCGATCTTGTCCGGGTAGCCGTCGCCGTCTGCGTCGACATAGTTCGGGAAGCCGGCGTCGGCATAGGTGCCGACCTTCTCGCGCATCTCAGGGCCGGCCTTTTCGTCATCGACCGTGCCGATGATGGAGACGCCATGCGTGTGGTCGCCCGTCACGATGATCAGCGTGTCCGGGTTCTTCTCGGCGAAGGCGCGCGCGGCCGCGACCGCCTTGTCGAATTCGATCGTCTCGACGACGGCGCGGTCCCAATCGAGCGGATGGGACATCTTGTCGATATTCGCAGCCTCGACCATCAGGAAGAAGCCTTCCGGATTCTTCGAGAGCTCGCCGAGCGCCAACTCGGTCATCTCGACCAGACCCGGCTGGTTCGGGAACTTCTCGACGGTGCCCTTCTTCAGGAAGTTGCGGTCGAGGACGGTGTCCATGTTGCCGGTGTGGAACAGGCCGAGGATCTTGCCGGTATTGGTGCCGGCTGCCTTGGCAAGCTCGGCCTTGTCGGTCGCGAGCGTGTAGCCGGCGTCCTGGAAGGCCTTGATGTAGTCCTTGTCGTCCTTGCGCTTGGAGCCCGGGGTCTCCTTGCCGAGGAAATAGGCCGAGCCGCCGCCGAGCACGACTTCCGGCTGGACGTCGAGCATCATGCCGGTGATCTCGGCCTTGTCGGCGCGCTTGCGGGTGTGGGCGACGACGGCGGCCGGGGTCGCGTCCTGCAGTTCGGAAGTCGACACGATGCCGATCGACTTCTTGGTCTGGCGACGCAGCGCCTCGGCCAGTGTCTCGACCTTCGGGTCGTCCATGCTGTCCGGCGTGCGATCGGCATAGACGCCGAGCGCGTTCACCGCCGTCTTGTGGCCGGTCATGTAGGCCGACATCGTGTTGGCGCTGTCGGTGGCGACTGCCTCGCTCGACGAGGTGCCGATGAAGGCCATGCGGTCGAGGTCGTCCATGGCGAGGCGACCGTCGGCCTTGCCCTCGGTCATGCCCTTGGACATGATCCGCGCCGCGGTGCGATGCGCGACCGAGAGGCCGTCGCCGATCAAGAAGATCACGTTCTTGGCCTTGGGCTGCTCGGCGGTGCCATAGACGTCCCAGGTGACCGACTTGGTCTCGCCGCCGGCCGAGGCCTCGACGGTGTAGCTGCCCGGGGTGGCGAGCACGAGCTTGCGCAGCACCACGGCCGAGCCGAGCACCTTGTCTTCCTTGCCCTTCTCCTCGGCGACAAAGCTGGCCTCGGAGCCGAACACCGCCTTGTAGTCCTGGCCGTTGACCGTGACCTTGACGTCCTCGGGCTTCACGGGGGCGTCGAACTCGACCTTGAAGTCGAAGGGCGAGCCGGCCAGGATCGTGGCGCGATCGAGCGGATAGACGGTCGCGGCCTGGGCCGCGCCGGCGAGCATCGTCGTCGCCGCCAGGGCGAGCAGCACTTTGCGCATCGGAAACCTCATGCATTGGAGTGACCGCCAGGCGGTCGACGTCCCCGGGGCTAAGACCTGCGCATGACGTCGATGTGAAGCCTCGACGACGTTTCGATGACGAGCCCGCTCGGGTCAGGCGCGATCGGCATTCGCCTTGACGAAGTCGATGAAGGCCCTGAGCGGCGCGGGCACGAGGCGGCGCCCTGGGTAATAGAGAAACGGTCCCGAGAAGCTCTGCCACCAGGGCTCCAGCACCGGCTCCAGCGCACCGCTGTCGAGATGCGGCCGTAGCCAGTCCTCGAACAGGGAAATGATGCCGGTGCCGGCGAGCGCCGCATCCACGGCGAGGTCGGTCGCGGTACCGGCCTGCACGATCAGCGGTCCCGCCGGCTCGACCCGAACCGTCTCGCCGTCGCGCTCGAACTCCCAGGGTGCGACGGCCCGGCTGGAGAAACGGCCACGGATGCAGGCGTGGCCCAGCAGATCGCGGGGATGCTGCGGCCGCCCGCGGCGGTCCAGATAGGCCGGCGCGGCGGCGGCGGCGAACCGCTGGATGCGCGGCCCGATCGGCACGGCGATCATGTCCTGCTCCAGCCGCTCGTCATAGCGAATGCCGGCGTCGCATCCGGCCGCCAGCAGATCGACGAAGCTGTCCTCCGCCATCACTTCCAGATTGATCTCGGGATAGGCCGCGAGAAACGCCGGGACGATGCGCGGCAGCACAAGCCTGACCGCGCTGACCGGCACGTTGAGGCGCAGCGACCCGGCCGGGCGATCACGGAAGCCGTTCACCACGTCGAGCGCCGTCGCCACTTCCGCGAGCGCCGGCTCGAGCCGCTGCAGGAGGCCCTGCCCCGCATCCGTCAGGACGACGCTGCGGGTGGTCCGATTGAGCAAGCGGACGCCGAGCTGCGTCTCAAGCCGCCTGACGGCCTCGCTCAGGCCCGAGGCGCTGCCGCCGCTCGCCCGCGCGCCATCGCGAAAACCCTTGGCACGAGCAACCGTGACAAACGCGTTGAGATCGCCGAGTTCGACCGCCATTGTTCGCCTCTTCGCACAACCTGTTCGGATTGTACCGGATTTTAGCCATCCGACCTACGCCCTATCTCTGCTGCGAACGCAAAGGAGATCCCGAATGTCCAGACCAGACGCTTCCGGCACCTACAGGCTCGGTCATCGCAGCGTAAAACGCATCGGCTATGGCGCCATGCAGCTCGCCGGCCCCGGCGTGTTCGGTCCGCCGAAGGACCATGACGCCGCGATCGCCGTGCTGCGGGAGGCAGTGGCGGCGGGCGTCGACCACATCGATACCTGCGACTATTACGGCCCGCACATCACCAACCAGCTGATCCGCGAGGCGCTCTCCCCCTATCCCGACGATCTCGTGCTGGTGACGAAGATCGGCGCGAGGCGCGGAGCGGACGCCTCGTGGCTACCGGCCTACGCGCCGGAGGAACTGACGGCCGCCGTGCATGACAACCTCCGCAATCTCGGCCTCGACGTGCTGGAGGTGGTCAACCTGCGCATCATGTTCGACGCGCATGGTCCGGCCGAAGGCTCGATCGAGCCGACGCTGACGGTGCTCGCCGAGCTGCAGCGCCAGGGCCTCATTCGCCATATCGGCCTCAGCAACGTAACGGCGCGCCAGGTCGAGGAAGGCCGTGGGATCACCGAGATCGTCTGCGTGCAGAATCACTACAATCTGGCGCACCGCGCCGATGACGACCTGATCGACGCCCTCGCCCGCGACGGCATCGCCTATGTGCCGTTCTTCCCGCTCGGCGGATTCAGCCCGCTGCAGTCGGCAACGCTGAACGAAGTGGCGGCAAGCCTCGGCGCGACGCCGATGCAGGTCGCGCTCGCCTGGTTGCTGCGCCGCTCGCCCAATATCCTGCTCATCCCCGGCACGTCGTCGGTCGAGCACCTGCGCGAAAATCTGGCCGTCGCCGATCTCGCACTTCCGGACGAGGCACTCGCCGCGCTGGACGGCATCGGCCGGACCTGACAGGAAGGGCCGAGACAGGGGGCAAGGGCCGAACTTGCCCGTCCCGGCTTGCTTTTCAGGCGGCATGCGTATATGCACCGCCCGTCGTAACGACACCCGGCCGGGGGTTGAACGGAAGGCGGCGCGAGCCGCAGGGATCGCAGATCCCGTCTTCCCGTGTCTCCGCTCTCGAAGTTGTACCGATCGGCCTTTCTCGAAGGCTTCGGTGAGGCTTGGCGCCGGGATCAAAATAAGGAAGGGCAATCATGCCGCTTTATGAGCACGTATTTCTGTCGCGACAGGACGTGTCCGCACAGCAGGTCGAGGCGCTCACCGAGCAGTTCAAGGGTCTCATCGAGGCCAATGGCGGTTCGGTCGGCAAGATCGAGCAGTGGGGCCTGAAGTCGGTTGCGTTCCGCATTCGCAAGAATCGCAAGGCGCACTACACGCTGATGAACATCGACGCCCCGGCGGCCGCAGTGGCCGAGCTGGAGCGCCAGCAGCGCATGAACGAGGACATCCTCCGCATCCTGACCCTCAAGGTCGAGGAGCACGAGGAAGGCCAGTCCGCCATGCTGCAGAAGCGCGACCGTGACGACGACCGCGGCGGCCGCTTCGGCGACCGTGGCGACCGTCCGCGTGGCGGCTTCGGCGGTGGCGCCGGCGGCGGTTTCCGTGGCGAGCGTCGTCCGCGCTCGGAAGAATCTGAAGGAGCGGCTGAATAATGGCTGAGATCGGCACCACCAGCACGTCCAGCGGCGGCCAGCGCCGTCCGTTCTTCCGCCGTCGCAAGACCTGCCCGTTCTCGGGCCCGAACGCGCCGAAGATCGACTACAAGGACACGAAGCTCCTGTCCCGCTACATCTCCGAGCGCGGCAAGATCGTTCCTTCCCGCATCACGGCCGTCTCGGCCAAGAAGCAGCGTGAACTCGCCCAGGCGATCAAGCGCGCCCGCTTCCTGGGCCTGCTGCCCTACGTCATCCGCTGAGCGGACGGCGCCGGGCCGCGCGGGACGCGGCCCTTCTTCCATGATCTCGGCGCGGCCCTCCGGCCGTGCCGCGTTGGGGCGGACGGAGTTCCGCCTCTAACC
>JAEWAD010000454.1 GCA_023391905.1 Pseudomonadota bacterium
CCGGACCTTCGGTCCGACCTCTCCCTCAGGGAGAGGTAAAAGTCAGGAGCCTCCTGGAACTTGCTCTATCAGGCTGCGAACGCTCTACGGGATCAGCACCACCGAGCCGGACGTCTTCCGGCCTTCCAGAGCCCGGTGCGCCTCGGTCGCGTCGGCGAGGCGGAAGGTCTGCGGCTCGCCCACGACCACCTTGCCAGACGCCAGCACGTCGAACAGATCCTTCGCCGTCTCGGCCAGTTCGGACGGCTCGCTGATGTAGCCGCCGAGCGACGGCCGCGTCGCGAACAGCGAGCCCTTCTGGTTCAGGATGCCGATGTTGAAGGGCGGCACCGGGCCGGAGGACTGGCCGAACGAGACCCAGAGCCCGCGCCGCTTCAGGCAGTCGAGCGAGGCCGGGAACGTGTCCTTGCCGACGGAATCGTAGACGACGTCGAGCTTGGCGCCGCCGGTGATCTCCAGAACGCGGTCGACGAAGTTCTCGCTGCGATAGTCGATGACGTGGTCGCAGCCGAGGCGGCGCGCGATCTCGGCCTTCTCGGGCGAGCCGACCGTGCCGATCACCGTGGCGCCAAGCGCCTTCGCCCATTGCGTCGCGATCTGGCCGACGCCACCGGCGGCCGCATGGAACAGGATGGTGTTGCCGGGGCCGACCTTGAAGGTCTCGCGCAGCAGGTAGCGCGCGGTCATGCCCTTCAGCAGAACCGAGGCGGCGATCGTGTCGCTGACGCCTTCGGGTATCGGGATCAGCCGCGCGGCCGGGGCCAGGCGGATCTCGGCATAGGAGCCCATGGCGTCGCCATAGCCGACCCGGTCGCCGACCTGGACGTTGGTAACGCCCTCGCCCACCGCCTCGACGATACCGACGCCCTCGCTGCCCGGAATGAACGGGAAGGACCCCGGCGCCGGATAGAGACCGGTCCGAAAATAGGTGTCGATGAAGTTGAGACCGATCGCGGTCTGGCGCAGGCGCACCTGCCCGGCGGCCGGGGCCGCGACCTCGACCGTATCGAAGGAGAGCACCTCGGGACCGCCATGCGCCTGGACCCGAACCGCATGCGCGCTGACTGCCTCTGCCATCTGTGCCTCCATCCTCATCCGCCCGAGGGCATTTCCAAACCTATCGAACGGGCCGGAGCGCAGCGCGTTCCGACCCGCATTCACATTCGCGGGCCTAGGCGGCCTCGCGCGCCGCGTCCTTGGCCGGCACCGCCGTGCTCGCCGGCTTGCGCGGACGCACCTCGCCGGACAGCACGAGGCTCATCACGGCTGCCAGCAGCAGCGTCGCCATGCCGAGGCGCAACCCGCCGACCTCTGCGGCGAAGCCGACCATCGGCGGGCCGATCAGGAAGCCCGAGAACGACAGCAGCGACAGCGCCGCGACGTTGACGGCGGCCGATCCCTCGCGGGACGCGGCGGCCGTGACGGCGAGCGGGAAGACGATCGAGACGCCGAAACCGGTCAGGCCGGCGCCGATGATCACCAGGACCGGCTCGACCGCGAGCACCATGGCGAGCAGGCCGACGAGGCCGATCGCGCAGCAGATGCGCGCCATGGTCACCGCTCCATAGCGCATCGACAGCCAGTCGCCGACGAGGCGGCCCATCGCCATCACGAAGCCGAAGGCGGTGAAGGCGAAGCCGGTGACCGGCGGCTTCGCGCCGAACACGTCGCGCAGGTAGATCGCACTCCAGTCGGCGATGCCGCCCTCGACCAGCAGCATGCCGAAGGCGAACAGGCAGAGCAGCACGATCTTCGGCGACGGGACGACGAAGGCCGGCGTCTTGACCTTCGGCTCGCCGGTATCGGCCACCACCTGCGACCGCGGCAGGCGCGTCGCCAGCAATTCGCCGATGACGAACACGGTGGCCACGACGATCATCATGTGGATGCCGGGCGGCAGGCCGTAGGTGGCGGCGATCGAGCCGGTCAGGCCGCCGGCCATGAAGCCGAAGCTCCAGAAGGCGTGGCAGCGCGACATCACGGTGCGGCCGATGGCGCGGCCGATCCGGTCCGCCATGACGTTCAGCGCCACCTCGAGCGGGCCCATGCCGAGGCCGACGAGGACGAGCGAGAGGAACAGCATCGTCGGCGTCGTGGCGAAGCCCGGCAGGAGCAGCGGCGTGAGCAGCAGAACGATTCCGACCTGGATGGCGAGGCGCGGACCCATGCGCTCGACCAGCGGGCCGGAGAAGGCCATCGAGGTGACCAGGCCGACCGGCACGCCGAGCAGGCAGAACGACAGCGCCGCCGGCGACAGCCCCAGCTTCAGCTGCACGTCCGGAATGCGGATCAGCCAGTTCGACATCGAGCCGGAATAGACGAAGAACAGCGCCATGATGAGGCGCGCGGACGCGAATGAAAGTCCCATCTCGACTCGGACGGTTGGGGTGGTGGGCGCAGCCTCGGCCGCAAGAAAACGCCCCCCGTTCATCGGAGGGCGTTCGGATCATCCCATCATTAGTAGAGGCGGTTCAGGGGGCTTGCAACCGGTTCTAGAACCGATTCAAGCCGCCCTCTCCCGCTCGTCCGGCCGCTCCGCCGTCAATGTGCCTTGGCGTTGCGCTTCGCCGCCACGTTGAGCATCTCGACGAGCGCCGAGAAGGCCATCGCGGCATAGAGATAGCTGCGCGGGATATGGAAGCCGACGCCGTCGGCGATCAGCGCCGCGCCGATCATCAGCAGGAAGGCGAGCGCCAGCATCTTGGTGGTCGGATGCTTCTCGATGAAGGCCGAGATCGGGCCCGAGGCGATGTACATCACGATCATCGCGACGACGACGGCGGCGATCATGATCTCGATATGCTCGGCCATGCCGATCGCGGTGACGATCGAATCGACCGAGAACACGATGTCGATGACGATGATCTGGGCGACGATCGCCGAGAAGCCGGCCATCACCGCGCCCTTGGCGCCCTCGTCATGGCCTTCGACGCCCTTGTGGATCTCGTGCGTCGCCTTGAACACCAGGAACAGGCCGCCGGCGAGCAGGATGATGTCGCGCCAGGAGAAGGGGTGCTCGAACAGCGTGAAGACCGGCGCCGTCAGGCCGATCAGGAACGACAGCACCATCAGGAGCAGGATGCGGAAGATCAGGGCCAGCGACAGACCGATCTGCCGGGCGCGCTTCGCCTGCTCCGCCGGCAGGCGGGAGACGAGCACCGAGATGAACACGACGTTGTCGATGCCGAGCACGATCTCCATGGCGGAGAGCGTGAGGAAGCTGACCCAGGCGGCCGGCTCAAGAAAGAGATCGAAGTTCATGAGCCGCTATGCCTCGTCTGTGCGTTAGTGTTTCAGCCGAAACCGCGTGGCCTGCAGGGCCGCGCCGACGAACGTCAGATAGATCGTGGTC
>JAEWAD010000479.1 GCA_023391905.1 Pseudomonadota bacterium
CCTCGGCGAGGGGCCCGACGGTGACGTCGGCCACGCCCTCGGCTTCGGCCGAAAGCTCGACATCCGGCTCGGCCTGGCGCGGCCGGCGCAGATAGTCCGGCGTGCGGGTGAAGCGCGCATTCATGCCGGCGGTAAAGGGCTGCAGCCAGGTCGGCAGCGGCTCCCCGTCCGGCCCCAGAACCGGCTCGTCGCGCGATACCGGCGGGGCGGTCGAGCGCGTTTGCACGGCATGGGAGGAAGCCTCCCGATCCCGGTAGGAACGGCTCGTCTCGTCGACGGCATGGATGGTGGTGAACTGGGGAGGCCTATTGGAAGAACGCATGTTTGTCGCTGACCCTGATACGCGGTCTGGCCGACCGTTGCTGGTCGCTCAGGGATACGAAGAACAGCGTTAACGAATGGTTTGGACGACCGGTCCAATTCACCATTCGAGGGGCCTGTTGCAGCGGGCCCACAGCCGCCGAAGGAAGCGGGGACGACAGGATGCCGCGGCGCGACGCCCGCTGTCGAAGGAGGTGTGACGTCGGCCATTGCGGAATCCGCCGAGGGTGGTATGGCTTCGCGGAAAGCACGCGCCGGTTGTGATCCCTTGTCTGCGAAAGGAGCGCCCCCTTGGCCAAGCTCGAACCCGTGCGCCGCATCGACGACGGCGTCACGGCCCTGTCCTATGACGACCCCTACGCGCCGGTCCTGTTCACCGAATCGCTGCGGCGCACCGGCTTCGCCGTGATCCGCAGGCATCCGATCCCGCGCGAGCTGGTGCAGACGATCCATGCCGAGTGGCTCGACTTCTTCGAGAGCGAGGCGAAGCACGCCTATGCCTTCGACCCGACGCGCCTGGACGGCTACTTCTCGACCCATGTTTCGGAGACGGCAAAGGGCAACGACAAGCGCGACCTGAAGGAGTTCTTCCATCTCTTCCCCTGGGGCCGCTATCCGGGCGAGGTCTCGGACGCGGCCCGCCGCTATTTCGAGCTTGCCAGCGATTTCGCCGGCGAATTGCTGTCCTGGGTCGAGGTCAACACGCCGGAGGACGTGACCGACCGCTTTCCGATGCCGCTCGCCTCGATGATCCGCGAGAGCCCGGCGACGCTGCTGCGGGTGCTGCGCTATCCGCCCCTGACCGGCAGCGAGGAAGCGGGCGCCGTCCGCGCCGCGGCGCATGAGGACATCAACCTCCTGACCGTCGTGCCTGCCTCGAACGAGCGCGGCCTGCAGCTCCTGACCCGATCGGGCCGCTGGATCGACGTGCCGGCCGACCCCGGCACCCTCATCGTCAATGTCGGCGACATGCTGCAGGAAGCCTCGCGCGGCTATTACCGGTCGACCACGCACAGGGTCGTCAACCCGACCGACGACAGCGCGCGTCGTTCGCGCCTGTCGCTGCCCCTCTTCCTGCAACCGCGGCCCGAGGTGCCGCTTTCGGAGCGCCACACCGCCGGCAGTTACATGGACGAGCGCCTGCGCGAACTGGGCCTGAGATAGAGCGCACCGCTACGATGGTCGGCGAGCTCAGTCGGGGCGCGCCAGCAGCAGGACATGCCGGCCGGCCGATTCCCGGGGCAGCAGATCGACGTCGGGCAAGGCCGGATTCGGGCCCAGCAAGGCGAGCTGGATCGCCGGCGCCAGTTCCCGGTCGCGCAGCAGCGACGCGAAGCCGAGCGGATGGCGGAGCCGTTCCTCGCTCACCGACCCCAGCAGGATGCGGTCGCGACGGGGCCCGGCCTCGGCAAAGGCGGTCGTCGGCCAGAACCGCATCACCAGGCGGCGGTCCGCCTCGAGCGGGCGCACCAGCGTCAGCGCGGCGAAGCGGCCGGCATGGGTGAGCGGCAGCGGCGGGAGGTCGGCAAGCGTCGACTGCGGCGACAGGAAATGCGCCATGCCGCTGAAATCACCGGCGGGAGCAATGTTCCAGCCGGCCGTGGCGAGAGCCGGACCGAGGCGCGCCGGATCGAGATCCGTTTGCAGCGTCAGCGCGCCGCCGTCGGAGCCGTCGAGCTCCCAGCGGTCGGCGGCAAACTGCGCCCAGTCGTGATCGCGCCAGAGCGAAGCCGCCACCGTCGTCTCGGCGACGCGCGGCCGATAGGCCTCCCAGGCGGCGGGGAAATGGGTCTGGATGCGGAGCCCGCCGCCGACCGCCAGCACGGCGACCACCAGCGCCACCAGCCGGAGCGGCCGCATCGAGCGGATATCGAGCCGGCGGAAGACGAGCGCGTAGAGCGCCGCCAGCATCGATCCGAGCGCCAGGCCGGCCAGCACGTCCGACGGCCAGTGCGCCGCCAGATAGACGCGCGACACGGCGATCGCGGCGACCAGCAGGCCGGCGAGCACGAAGCCGAGGATCTTCCAGCGCAGCGCGGCATTGTGCGTCGCGAGCCAGGCGAGCGACAGGTAGAGCGCGGCGGCGTGCGTGGCGTGGCCGCTCGGAAAGCTGAAGGCGTCGGCCCCGGTATAGAGGTCGATCGGCCGCGGCACGACGAGGGTGCTCTTCACCAGCGGCACCGCGATGGCAGCCAGTGCCATCGTCATCACCAGCCCGACCGCGAGCTTGCGTCGGCCATGGGCAGCGAGCCAGATCACGGTCGCCACCAGCACGGCGATGATAACGACGCTGTCGCCGAGGCTGGTGATCGCGATCATCACGGCGTCGAGGCGCGGCGTGCGCCAGCCCTGCACCAGCGTGCTGACGGCGGAATCCATGCGGGTGACCTGCTCGCGCATGAAGACGTCTTCGGCCAGCGAAAGGAAGGCGACGGCAAGGGCGATCGCCGCCGTGCCCATCACCAGCAGCGTCGATGTCCCGGGATCGTCGGGGTCGAACAGCGCCACGAGGACGCGGTCGAGCCGGGTGCCGCGCCGCTTCGCGGCTTCGATGAAGGCGCGGTAGTGC
>JAEWAD010000155.1 GCA_023391905.1 Pseudomonadota bacterium
CATGGGCCGCACCGGCAAGCTGTTCGCGCATCAGTGGACCGACGTGACGCCCGACGTCATGGCCGTGGCCAAGGCGGTCGGCGGCGGGTTCCCGATGGGCGCGTGCCTCGCCACCGCGAAGGCGGCATCCGGCATGGTCGCCGGGACGCATGGCTCGACCTATGGCGGCAACCCGTTGGCGATGGCCGTCGGCAATGCCGTGCTCGACCAGATGCTGGCCGAGGGCTTCCTGGACCACGTCCAGGAGATCGCCAGCCACCTGCGCCAGCAGCTTGCCATGATCGTCGAGCGCAACGGCGACATCTTCGAGGAAGTGCGCGGCCAGGGCCTCCTGCTGGGCCTCAAGTGCAAGCCGCTCAACACCGAGGTGGGCGCCGCCCTCCGCGGGCGTGGCCTCGTCACCGCCGGTGCGGGCGACAATGTGGTGCGTCTGCTGCCGCCGCTGATCATCGAGGCGCAGCACGTCACCGAGGCGATCGGGATGATCGAGGCGGCCTGCGTCGACCTGCGCAGCCAGCAGGCAAAGCGCAAGGCAGGCTGACATGTCCGGCAAGAACGGAACGCCGCGGCATTTTCTGGATCTCGACCGCTTCGACACGCGCACCCTGCGCGAGATCCTGGCGCTCGGCTCGGCATACAAGAACGGCGCCCCGCCCAATGGCGAGTACAGGCCGCTCGTCGGCAAGACGCTGGCGATGATCTTCGAGAAGCCGTCGACGCGGACCCGCGTGTCGTTCGAGGTCGGCATCCGCCAGCTCGGCGGCGACGCGGTGATTCTGACGCATCACGACACGCAGCTCGGTCGTGGCGAGTCGATCGCCGACACCGCGCGCGTGCTGTCGCGCTATTGCGACGCGATCATGCTGCGCACCAGCTCGACGGCGCACCTGCACGAGCTGGCGCAGCATGCGACCGTGCCGGTGATCAACGGCCTGACCGACCGAACCCATCCCTGCCAGCTGATGGCGGACGTGATGACCTTCGAGGAGCATCGCGGCGCCATCGAGGGCCGCACCGTGGCGTGGTCCGGCGACGGCAACAACATGGCCGGCTCGTGGATCCAGGCGGCCGCGCGCTTCCGCTTCGACCTGCGGCTCGCCTGCCCCGAGCAGCTGCAGCCGCCGCGCGAGGTGCTGGACTGGGCGCGGCGCGAAGGGGCGCGCATCGTCACCACCAGCGATCCCGAGAAGGCGGTGCGCGACGCCGACTGCGTCGTCACCGACACCTGGCTGTCGATGGATTCGGAGGACGACGGCGGCGGCCGCGTCTCACGCGAGAAGCGCCACAACCTGCTGGCGCCCTACCGCGTCGACGAGCGGTTGATGAGCCTCGCCAGGCCGGACGCCGTGTTCATGCACTGCCTGCCCGCCCTTCGCGGCGAGGAGGTGACGGCGAGCGTCATCGACGGGCCGCAGTCGGTCGTCTGGGACGAGGCGGAGAACCGCCTCCACGCGCAGAAAGGCATCCTCGCCTGGTGCATGGCCTGAAGGGCCGTCGCAGCGGGGCAGAGGGTTGTCGGGGCGCCCGGCGCTTCCGATATAGTCAATCACCATGACTGCCCTTCGCACCGACCTGAGCATTTCCGCCGACGACGTCGTCCTGCCCTTCCAGATCACGCCCTTCGCCACGCGGGGGCGCGTGGTGCGGCTCGGCGGCGTGGTCGACAGCATCGTCAAGCGGCACAATTACCCGCCGCTGGTCGCCCGCACGCTTGCGGAGATGATCGCGATGGCGGCCGCCCTTGCGGCTACGCTCAAATACGACGGCGTCTTTACCCTGCAGACCAAGGGCGACGGCCCGATCCGGATGATGCTGGCCGACGTCACCAGCGACGGCGCCGTCCGCGGCTATGCGCAGTATGACACCGCGAAGCTCGAGGAGCTCGGCGACGCACCCTCGGTGCCGAAGCTGTTCGGCGCCGGCTATCTGGCCTTCACCGTCGACCAGGGCGAGCATACCGAGCGCTACCAGGGGATCGTCGAACTGACCGGCGCCACGCTGGCCGAGTGCGCGCACCACTATTTCCGCCAGTCCGAGCAGTTTAAGGCGGGCCTGAAGGTGGCCGCGGCGCTGCACCCCGACGAGAACGGCGAGCCGGCCTGGCGTGCCGGCGCCATCATGGTGCAGAGCCTGCCGCCCGAGGGCGCCCAGGGATCGGCCGAGGGGCGCGACCTGCCGCGGGCGCTGACCGAGGCGCAGGACGAGGCCGACGACGGCTGGCGCCGCGCCCTGATCCTGATGGGCAGCGCCACCTCCGCGGAGCTGGTGGACCCGGTGCTGCCGCCATGGAAGCTGGTCGACCGCCTGTTCCTGGCCGAGGGCGTCGAGATCTACCGCCCGCACGACCTGCGCCATGCCTGCCGCTGCTCGCGCGAGCGCGTCGCCACGGTGCTGCGCGCCTTCCCGCGCGACGAGATCGAGGATCTCAAGGTCGACGGCGCCCTGGTCGTCACCTGCGAGTTTTGCAACACGCAGCACGTCTTCGACGATTCCGACGTCGCGGCGCTGTTCGAGGCCCGTCCGCCGGACAAGACATCTTGAAAGCTGTGCCATGAGCCTGCCAAATTCCGCCGGCAATTTCCGAGGCGGAATGGGGGCAGGCCATGAAACGATACTGGGTTGCAATATGCGCGGTGCTGGTCGTGGCCCTGGCGGGCTGCCAGACCACCCCGCCGCCGCCGCGCTTTCCCGAGCTGACCTACGCCCATCTCGGCGTCATGAAGCTTGATGCCGAGCGCATCGAGGTCGCGACTGAGTACCAAGCGCCGCTGCGGGCGCCCAATATCGACCACCTCTTCCCGATCCCGCCCGAGCGCGCGATGCGCCGCTGGGCGCAGGACCGCCTTGCCGCGAGCGGCACGCCGGGGCGCTATGCGCGCTTCGTCATCACCGACGCCAAGGTCACCGAGACGAACCTGCCGCGCACCACGGGCCTGACCGGTGCCTTCACCAAGGACCAGTCGCAGCGCTATGACCTGTCGATGAGTGCTGCGGTCGAGATCCGCGAGGACCGCGGCAATTTCCGCAGCGGCTATGTCACCGCGAGCACGTCGCGCTCCCGTACGGTTCGCGAGGACATCAGCGTGAACGACCGCGAAAAGGTCTGGTTCGAGATGCTCGAGCAGGCGATGAACGAGCTCAACGCCGAACTCGACCGCCAGATCAAGGCCAACATGGCGCGCTTTCTGGTGATGTAGCGGTCTAGGATCGCGTCAGCACCAGCGTCCCGAGGTCGATCGGATTGCCGAATCGCTCGCCCCCGCGGACGGTGAACACACCGGTCTTGTAGATCGACGCCGTACCGTCGCAGCCCAGCGTGAAATAGTAGTCACGCCTTGCCGGCTCGATTACGAACGTCTTGTTGAATGTCGGCTTCACGTCAGCGCTATCGACGATTTTGCCGTTCTGGTCGTGAAGAGCGATCCAGCAGTTCCAGTATCCGGGGCCCGATGAATCGACAATTCGGCCGCGTACCACCAGCGCTGCGTCGCCAATAGGTATGCAGCCGTTCAGGATCACTGTGCAGAGCGCGAGCAAGCCCCACGAGATCGGAAGATTTAGGTGGCCGCCCAATCCGCGAGTTTCAGCAGGAAGCGCTCGCACTGGGCGAGCTGGTCGATGGCGATGAACTCGTCGGGCTTGTGCGCCTGGGCGATGTCGCCGGGGCCGCACATCACCGCCGAGATGCCGGCATCCTGGAAATGGCCGGCCTCCGAGCCGAAGGCGGCGGTGACCGCCGTGTTGAGCCCCGTGAGCTGAAGGGCCAGCGCCTCGGCGGGACCATTCTTTTCCGGCCGCAGCGCGGGCACGACCGCGACACGCTCGGTGACGATGCTCCCCTCCGGCGCCTGCGCGCGCAAGGACGGCAGCAGCGTCTCGTCGATGAAGCGCTGAGCGCGCCCGTAGATCGCCTCGGCATCGACGCCGGGCAAGGGCCGGAACTCCCAGCCGAGCCGGCATTCGCGCGCGACGATGTTCATGGCCTGACCGCCGCGGATCGAGCCGAGATTCATCGTCGTCCACGCCGGATCGAAGTCGAGGCCGGGGATGGCCTTGGTGTCGCCCTCCGCGCGTAGCTCCTCGGCCAGCTTGTCGAGGAACCCCATGAAACGGCCCATGTAGGAGATGGCGTTGGCCAGCTTGTGCGGCGCGCTGGAATGGCCGTCGCGGCCGACGATGGTCGTGACCTGCGCACTGACGCCTTTGTGCGCGTTGACGACGCGCATGCTGGTCGGCTCGCCGATGATCGCGAGGGCCGGCTTCGGCAGCTCCCTGCCGAGGAGCTGCAACAGCGACATGATGCCGAGGCAGGTGATCTCCTCGTCATACGAGAAGCAGAAATGAATGGGCCGCTTGAGCCGCCGCTTCTTGAATTCCGGCACGAGGGCGAGGGCCACGGCGATGAAGCCCTTCATGTCGGCAGTACCGCGGCCATAGAGCCGGTCGCCCTTCGGCGTCGCCGTGAAGGGATCGCTGCTCCAGTCCTGCCCCTCGACGGGCACCACGTCGGTGTGGCCGGACAGCGCGACGCCGCCGGGCACCTCCGGCCCGATCGTCGCGAACAGGTTGGCCTTGCTGCCGTCGGCATTCGGCACAATGCGCGCCTTCACGCCGTGGCCGACGAGATAGTCCTTCACGGCATCGATCAGGGCCATATTGGGATGGACCGAGACGGTATCGAAGCCGACCAGCCGCCCGACCAGCGGGAGGATCGCGTCGTGCATCGTCAGCCCGCGGACTTGGAGCCGTTGCGCGGATTGCAGATCATGGCGAGGAACTCGCGCCGGGTCGACGGGTCGTCGCGGAAGGCGCCGAGCATGCGGCTCGTCACCATCGACACGCCGGATTTGTACACGCCACGCGTGGTCATGCACTGGTGCGTCGCCTCCAGCACCACCGCGACACCCTTCGGCTCGAGTGCATAATTCAGGCAGTTGGCGATCTGCGCGGTCATCTTCTCCTGGATCTGGAGCCGCTTGGCGTAGACGTCC
>JAEWAD010000151.1 GCA_023391905.1 Pseudomonadota bacterium
GCATAGAGCTGGGCGGCGACGGCCGCCTCATGCGCGGCGCTGGCCGCGGCGCTCGCCGCATCGGCGGCGGACTTGGCGGCGCTGGCCGCCTGCTCGGGCGTAAGATTTGCCATGATCAGTTGCCCCCCTGCTCGGCGACGAGAATCGGCTTCGGTTCATCCACCGGTGCTTCCTTCGGCTTGAAGGCCGGATGCACGACGGCGCCGTCGCGCGTCAGCACCGTCGCCTTGACCAGCTCGTCGTCCCAGTTGACGGCGACGGTCTTGGCGGCCTTGTCGATCAGCGTCTCGACGAAGGCGTAGAGGTTCTTGGCGTAGAGCTGCGAGGCGGTGGCGGCGATGCGGCCGGCGACGTTCATGTGGCCGACGATCTTCTTGCCGTCGATCTCGACCGTCTCGCCGGGCTTGGCGCCCTCGACATTGCCGCCGCGCTCGACCGCGAGGTCGACCAGCACGGAGCCGGGCTTCATCGACGCGACCATGGCGGCCGAGACGAGGCGCGGCGCGGCGCGGCCGGGGATCAGCGCCGTCGTGATGACGATGTCCTGCTTCTTGATGTGCTCGGCGACCAGCGCCGCCTGCTTGGCCTGGTATTCGGCCGACATCGGCTTGGCGTAGCCGGCGGCGGTCTCGGCCTGGCGGAACTCCTCGTCCTCGACGGCGACGAACTTGGCGCCGAGGCTCTCGACCTGCTCCTTGGCGGCGGGGCGCACGTCGGTCGCCGTCACCACCGCGCCGAGGCGGCGGGCGGTGGCGATCGCCTGCAGGCCGGCGACGCCGGCGCCCATGACGAAGACGCGCGCGGCCGGCACGGTGCCGGCGGCGGTCATCATCATCGGCAGGGCGCGATCATATTCGGAGGCCGCGTCGATGACGGCCTGGTAGCCGGCGAGGTTCGCCTGGCTCGACAGAACGTCCATCACCTGGGCGCGCGTGATGCGCGGCATGAATTCCATGGCGATGGCGGTGATGCCGGCGCCGGCCATGCCGGCGACCGCGTCCTCGTGGCCATAGGGGTCCATCGTCGCGACGACGAGGGAGCCCTTCCTGTAGCCGGCGAGTTCCGCGGCTTCCGGGCGGCGCACCTTGAGCACGATGTCGGCGCCGTCGACCGCCTCGGCGGCGGTGGCGGCGATCGTCGCGCCGGCGGCGGCATATTCCGCGTCGGGAATGCGCGACTTGACGCCCGCGCCGGCCTGAACCGACACGCTGGCGCCGAGCGCGATGAACTTCTTGACGGTTTCAGGCGTCGCGGCGACGCGGCTCTCGAGCCCGTCGACCTCCGCCGGCACACCAATCTTCATGGCGTTGTCCTAAGGAACGGCGGGGCCTCGCAACGCGCCCGCACAGTCAAATCAGTGGGGTATCGCGACGTCCGATGGTCCGGTCACGAAGGACCGGCCAAAGCTCAGAGCAGGAAGATTGCCATGAGGATGAGGACGACCACGCAGGCGATCGTGCCCCATTTGGTCAAGCCGGTGAAGAACGCATAGGTCTTCTCGTGCTCGCGGTAGTCCATCGGGCTATCGGTCATGGCGTCTCAGTCCTTCAGCGCAAACCTAACTGAGCGGCCTTTACAACACTTGGCTGGGGCGGGCAATCCGGCATCACGCCACGCCCCCGCAATGCCCGAAAACATCGCGATTCCGCGCTGTGGAACGGATGCACGGCCGTAACCGCCTCACGCCAGCCCGACGCCGCCCAGCGCCGCACGCTGGCGCATCGCGAGAATCTCGCGATCGAATCCCTCGATCGTCGCGGCGAACAGCTGGTGGAAGTTCATCTCCGCCTTCAGATGCAGGAATACGGAGCCGAGCCCGACCGCCGCGCGGTCCATGAACACGAACTCGCGCGGCACCGTCACCGGCCCTTTCTCGCGCAGCACCTGGTGCACCTGGAAGGCCTCGCGGCGGCCATATTCCGAAGGCGCCACGCCATCCGCGATGGTGCGGACACGATCGTCGATCAGCGGTCCGTAGATGAAGCGCGCCCAGATGTTCAGGGCCTCGATCAGTTCGTTCGAGAGGCCGGCGAAGCCCCAGACCTCGTAGGCGGAGACGATCCGGTCGCGGTCGTTCTCGCGCAGGCCGTGGAACAAATTGACGACGCCGTCGACGAAGGCGGCCGGGAAGATCCGCACGCAGCCATAGTCGAGCAGGTTGATACCGCCCGCCTCGCCGGCCTCGTTCTCGAACACGGTGTAGTTGCCGAGATGCGGGTCGCCATGGATGACGCCATATTGCGCGAACGGCGCCCACCAGGCGCGGAACATGGCGGTGGCGATGCGGTTGCGCTCCTCGAGCGACCGGTCGCGATAGTCGAGCACGCGCTTGCCGTCGAGCCAGTCCATCGCCAGCAGCCGGCTGGTCAAAAGCGCCGGCTCGACGCCCGGCACCCGCACCAGCGGCTCGCCGTCGAGCATGATCTTGTAGAGCAGCGCATGCCGCGCCTCGCGGTCATAGTCGAGTTCCTCGCGGATGCGGCTGCCGATCTCCTCGTAGATCTCGCTGGTGTCGATCGAGCGGTCGACGCGGCGATAGATCGAGAACAGCACCTTCAGCTGCGCGAGGTCCGCCTCCACGGCCGACTGCATGTCGGGATATTGCAGCTTGACCGCCAGCGCCCGGCCGTCGGCGGCGATGGCGCGATGCACCTGGCCGAGCGAGGCGGCGGCGGCCGGCTGCCGCTCGAACAGCTGGAAGCGCTTCTCCCAGCCCGGCCCGAGCTCCGACTGCATGCGGCGCTTGACGAAGGGCCAGCCCATCGGCGGCGCGTTCGACTGCAATTGCGACAGTTCCTCGGCATATTCCGGCGGCACGAGGTCGGGCACGGTTGAGAGAATCTGGCCGACCTTCATCAGCGGCCCCTTCAGCCCGCCGAGCGCGGTCGCCAGCTCCGAGGCGTGCTTGCCCTTGTCGAGCGAGGTTCCGAACAGCCGCGCGCCCGCCACCTTGGCGGCGACGCCGCCGACATTCATGCCGACGCGGGCATAGCGCGACAGGCGGCCGGAGAGACGGTTGCGTTCGGAATCGGACATGGGCTCTCTCTTCGGGCGCTCGTCGCGAGCGCTCCTCTCAAGGGCGGACCTGCCGGACGACAACCCGGCCGGCTGGGACGGAATCGATCTGGCTTGTCCCTAAGATGCGTTGTGAGCCGCCGGGCGCAAGCCACGCCGCTCCAACGCCCCCCGCGCTACTCCGTCGCTGGTGGCGACCGGTCCCGGATCCAGCGGGCGAGGCTCTCTTCCGAGATTTCGCCTGCGGCAAGCCCGAGGATTGCAGCGGTCGCCTCGGCCGGCGTTGGCGCAAAGCGAAGATCGTTCAGGCGCAGGAACATCATCAGAGCGACAAACGCCGCGCGCTTGTTGCCGTCGATGAAAGGGTGGTTGCGCGCAATGCCGAACGCATAGGCGGCCGCCAGGCTGGCCAGATCGGTCTCGCCATAGGCGAATTTGTTGACGGGACGGCCGAGCGCCGATTCCAACGCTCCCAGATCCCGGATCCCGTGCGGCCCGCCGAACCTTGCAATCTGGCGGTCATGCGCGACCAGAACCTCCTCGAGGGTGAGCCAGCGCGGCTCGCTCATTTGGCGAGTTCTCTCAGGGTATCGCGGTACTCGTCCATGATGTCATCGACGATCCGCATGGCCTTGTCGAACTCGGGATCAAATGGCGAAAGACGGATCGAACCATCGGCATTTTCGGTCACGTTCAGCCACTGGCCCTGCTGCAGGTCGAGCCGGGTCAACAATTCCTTCGGCAGGATCAGTCCCGTCGAGTTGCCGATCTTCTTGATCTCGAGCTTCATGGCGCGCACTCCGTTGTACATTCAGTATAACGGAGTGCCCTGACCTCGACAACGAGGCACGAAACGTGCCTTGCCGCGACGCGCTGCGGGTACCTTGGAAAGGCGATTTTGCCGAAATGCGGAATTGCATCCGGTGCCGAAAAGCCACGCCCGGCGGGTTTCGCCCGCGTCGCCTTGTTCGGTCGGGCCGGCGGGGCCATAGTGCCGCCTCGTCAAGCCAAGCCCGGGAGAATCCGATGACAGCCTTCATGTCCAACCAGAAAGGAGTTTTTGAAATTCATCAGGACATGACATTCCATGCTTATCCGTGCCCCGGAGCCGCAAGCAGGCGCCGACGCAACTAGCGCCAGCGATCTCTCCCCTCTTCCAGCTCTCCCCATAGAAGGCGGCGAACGCGCCAAGGCGCGTGGCGACTTTCTGTCGGAGGACGAGACCAGCGGGTCCACGCCGCGTCTGACGCGCCCCCGCCTCGTGAAGCTGCTCGGCTATTACCGGCCCTATCTGAAGCTGCTGCTGCTCGATCTCGCCTGCGCCGTCCTCGTCTCGGTGACGGCGCTGCTGCTGCCGCTCTGCGCCAACTACGTGACGCGCCTGCTGGTCGCGGCGGAGGATCCGTCGTCGACGCTTCCCGCCATCTACGCCACGGGCGGGCTGATGCTGGCCCTGCTGGTCGCGCAGGCGCTGGCGACGCTCTTCGTCGACTATCAGGGCCACATGATGGGGGCGAAGATGGAGGCGGCGCTGCGGCGCGAGCTCTTCGCCCACTGCCAGAAGCTCTCGTTCAGCTTCTATGACCGGCAGCGCGTCGGCCAGCTGATGAGCCGGATCACCCACGACCTGTTCGAGGTCGGCGAGCTCTATCACCATGGCCCCGAAGATCTCGCCATCGCGATCCTCAAATTCGCCGGCGTGACCGCGATCCTGTTCACGCTCGACATTCCGCTCGCGCTGATGGTGCTCGTGCTCGTGCCGCCCGCGGCCGTCTTCGCCATTCATTTCAACAACCGCGTCAACGCGGCGATGCTGCGGGTGAAGGAGCACATCGGGGGCGTCAGCGAGCGGGTCGAGGATTCGCTCGCCGGCATCCGCGTGGTGCAATCCTTCGCCAACGAGGCGCTGGAGAACCGGCGCTTCGACGTCGCCAACCGGCGCTTCCTCGAAGGCCGGCGCATCGGCTATCGCAGCGAGGCCTATCTCTGGGCCGGCACGACGGTCTTCCCGCAGCTGGTGACGGTGATGGTCATCGTCGCCGGCGCGGTTCGCGTTGCGCAGGGGGCGCTCGGGCTCGCCGAGCTGCTGACCTTCCTGCTCTGCGTCGCGGTGCTGGTCGATCCCGTCAACCGCCTCGCCAACCTGGCCCGCCTCTGGCAGGTCGGCTTCACCGGCTTCGTCCGCGTGATGGAGATCTTCGAGACCGAGCCCGACATCCAGGATCGGCCCGGCGCCATCGAGCTCGGCCGCGCGCGCGGCGCGATCGCCTTCGAAAAGGTCGGATTCCGCTATGACGAGGACGGCCCGCATGTGCTCAGGAACCTGTCGCTCGCGATCCGGCCCGGCGAGTTCGTGGCGCTCGTCGGCGCCTCCGGCGCCGGCAAGAGCTCGCTCTGCGCGCTGATCCCGCGCTTCTACGACGTGACGGAGGGGCGGATCCGGGTCGACGGGATCGACATCCGCGACATCCGGCTCGATGCGCTCCGGCGGAACATCGGCATCGTCCAGCAGGACGTGTACCTGTTCGCCGGCACCGTGATGGAGAACCTGCGCTATGGCCGGCCCGACGCCACCGACGCCGAAATCGAGGCGGCGGCGCGGGCGGCCAACGCGCACGACTTCATCCTGGCTTTGCCGGACGGCTACCAGAGCGACATTGGCCAGCGCGGGGTGAAGCTCTCCGGCGGGCAGAAGCAGCGCCTGACCATCGCTCGCGCCATCCTGAAGGATGCGCCGGTGCTGATCTTCGACGAGGCGACCAGCGCGCTCGACAATGAGAGCGAACGGGCCGTGCAGCAGGCGCTGCTGGCCTTGGCGCAATCGCGCACGACGCTGGTCATCGCCCACCGCCTGTCGACGGTGCAGCGGGCCGACCGGATCCTGGTGCTGACCGAGGCGGGCATCGTCGAGGAAGGCAGCCACGACCAGCTGATCGCGGCGAACGGCGCCTATGCCCGGCTCTACCGGGCGCAGGCGAGCCTGTAAGGGGCGATGTGCGCCGCGCCGGATATGGCGCGGCGCACCACTTGCCTCGCACCGCGCACCCCACCCTCGCCGTCATCCCGGACGCAGCGCAGCGGAGATCCGGGATCCATCCAGCCGGAGCCTTGGGAATTCACACCGGGCAGTCCCGCCGAAGGGAGGTCGAGCGCAAGACCCGAAAATCCGGCTGCATGGTTCCCCGCCTTCGCGGGGATGACGGGGAGCCAGCCGAGGCGCAACCCACAAAAAAGCCCGGCGCCATCCGATCCGGACGGCGCCGGGCTCAACATCGGAACGAAGATGGAAGCCTCAGGCCTCCATCGCCTCCAGCTCGGAGATGAAGCCTTCCAGCACGGAAAGACCCTTCTGCCAGAAGGACGGATCGGTGGCGTCGAGGCCGAACGGCGCCAGCAGCTCCGAATGGTGCTTGGTGCCGCCGGCCTTCAGGAGGGCGAAGTACTTCTCCTGGAAGCCGCTCTCCGACTGCCGGTAGACGGCGTAGAGCGAGTTCACCAGGCAATCACCGAACGCATAGGCATAGACGTAGAACGGCGAATGGATGAAGTGCGGGATGTAGGTCCAGAACGTCTCGTAGCCGGCGCCGAGGCGGATCGCCGGGCCGAGGCTCTCGGCCTGCACTTCCATCCAGATCTCGTTCAGCCGGTCCGACGTCAGCTCGCCCTCGCGGCGGGCGATGTGGACCTTGCGTTCGAAGGAATAGAAGGCGATCTGGCGCACGACCGTGTTGATCATGTCCTCGACCTTCGAGGCGAGCATCGCCTTGCGCTGGATCGGATCCGTCTGCGCGTCGAGCAGGGCGCGGAAGGTCAGCATCTCGCCGAACACGCTGGCCGTCTCGGCGAGCGTCAGCGGCGTCGGCGCCATCAGCGCGCCCTGCGGGCCGGCCAGCACCTGGTGCACGCCATGGCCGAGCTCATGCGCCAGCGTCATCACGTCCCGGGTCTTGCCCTGGTAGTTCAGGAGCACATAGGGATGCGCCGACGGCACGGTCGGATGGGCGAAGGCGCCCGGCGACTTGCCGGGACGGACCGGCGCGTCGATCCAGTTCTTGTCGAAGAAATCGCTGGCGATCGACGCCATCTCCGGCGCGAAGGCGCCATAGGCGGAGAGCACCGTGTCGCGCGCCTCGGTCCAGGGGATGGTGCGGCTCGGCACCTTCGGCAGCGGCGCGTTGCGGTCCCAGTGGTCGAGCGCGTCCTTGCCGAACCACTTCGCCTTCAGCTTGTAGTAGCGGTGCGACAGGCGCGGATAGGCGTCGCGCACGGCGGCGACCAGCGCGTCGACCACTTCCGGCTCGACCCGGTTGGCGAGATGGCGCGAGGCCGCGACATCCTCGAAGCCGCGCCAGCGGTCGGAGATTTCCTTGTCCTTGGCGAGCGTGTTGGTGACCAGCGTGAACAGGCGGATGTTCTTGCCGAAGGTCGCGGCCAGCGCCTCGGAGGCGGCCTTGCGCTTCGCCTCGTCCGGATCCTGCATCAGGTTCAGCGTCGGCTCGAGCGTCAGCTCCTCGCCGTTCACGTCGAAGCGGAGCGAGGCCATGGTCTCGTCGAAGAGCCGGTTCCAGGCGCCGCGGCCGGTGACCGACTTCTCGTGGAAGACCTGCTCGACCCGGTCCTCGAGCTGGTAGGGCTTCTCCTTGCGGACGTCCTCGATCCAGGGGCGATAGTGCGCCAGCGCCGCATCGGCCTGCATCGCCGCCTCGAGCACGGCGTCGTCGACGCGGTTCAGCTCCAGCGTGAAGAACAGCAGATGGGTCGAGGCGTCGGTGATCTTCTGCTGCACGTCGCCATAGAACTTGGCGCCGACCGGATCCGTGGTGTCGCCGGAATAGACGAGGCCGGCATAGGAGATGATGCGGCCGAGCAGTTCGTCGAGCGCCTCATAGGCGCGGATCGCATCGACCAGGCCGCCGTCGCGGGCGAGCGCGTCGAGCTTGCCCTTGTAGGCGGTCTCGAAGGCGACCGAATCGGTCTGCGCCCTGGCGAGGTCGGCGACCAGAACCGGCGAATCCATGCCCGGATAGAGGTCGGCGAGATTCCATTCCGGCAGGGGCCCGAGCGCCGCCGCCTCGGCGGGCTGGGTCGCGAGGGTGGAACTCATGGGAAGCGGTGTGGTGGGGAACATGGGGGATCCGGTCGCACGAGAATGGGTGCTCTTACTTAGGGGTCTCCCCCCGCCCGGATCAACCCGCGAGCTCGTCGCGTGGCTCGGCCGTGGATCGGAGGGCGGCGTTGCCGGAAGGGTAACAGGACGTTAACGCCCCGCCCCGATCATGACCGCCATCCGCCTGCCGATCCCCTCCCGCGAAGCGCCTGCCGATGCCCGCCCCGATCCTCATCGTCGACGACGATCCCGCCGAGCGGAGCCGGCTGGCCGAGGCGTTGGCGCAGCAGGGCCATGCCGTCGAAGCCTTCGGCGACGGCGCCGCGGCGCTCGCGCGGCTTGCGGCGGCGGACGGCCCTCGCTTCCAGCTTATGATCCTCGACCTCGTCATGCCGGAGCTGGACGGCATCGGCGTGCTGCGCCGGCTTTCCGAAAACGGCAGCAGGATCAAGGTGATCGTCCAGGCGACGGTGGCCGGCGCCGACCGCGTATCCGACGCGATCCGCGCCGGAGCGCTCGACTTCCTCGTCAAGCCGGCAGCGCCGGAGCGCCTCGCGGTCACCGTCCGCAACGCGCTCCGCCTATCCGCGCTGGAGGACGAGGTTTCGCGCGCGCACCGCGCCGCCGATGGCTCCACGGGCTTCGACGACATCGTCGCGACCGACCCGGGCATGGAACGGGCACTGACGCTCGCCCGCCGCGCCGCCCATGTCGAGCAACCGGTGCTGATCGAGGGGGAACCCGGTACCGGCAAGGCCTTCCTCGCCCGCGCCATTCATGGCAGCGGCGACCGGCGGAGCCGGCCGTTCGTCGTGGTTTCCTGCGACGAGACGGAGCCGGATCGCGCCGGCCGCGCACTGTTCGGCGC
>JAEWAD010000156.1 GCA_023391905.1 Pseudomonadota bacterium
GCGGACCACTATGTCGCCACCTGGCGGCGCTACGCGGCCGGGCTCGAATAGCCTTCCCTTCGCGAACCAATGAAGAGCCCGCCGGTCTGGCGGGCTTTTTTGTTGGCGCGGAAGCCGGTCAGCGACATTCCTGGCCGGGTTGCAGCGGTCGGCGCACCTGCTGGGCGAGCACGAACGGGTTGTCGGCGTTGACATTGCCGCCGGGACGGTAGCGGCAGACCCATTGCGTACCCTCGTGGCCATCGATCTCGCAGCTGGCGCGACCGCAGCCGAGGAAGCCGGAGTCCTTCCACACCACCTGGGTGAAGTGGCCGTTGACGCGCTGGCAATTCTGGGTGAAGCCGCCGACCAGAACGGGATTGTCAAAGTTGTAGTTGGCGATTTCGCAGTACCAGGACTGCTCGAACGCGTCCTTGTCGGACAGGGCCGGCAGGACCGGCTTGTCGTCCTGTATCGACCAGGCATTGGCCATGTTCTCGCCGGTGCCGGCGGGAAGGGTCGGATCATGCTGGTTCACGACGCATTGGCTTGCATAGACCTGCGCCGACTTCGCGAGCGTCTCGCACCATTTCAGCTTGGGGGCGCAGTGTTCCGCACGCCGCTGGTTGTGCGCGTCGAGCATTTCCTGCCATTCGGCCGGCGCCTCGTCGCCGGCTTCCCCGCATTCGACCACGACTTCAGGCGGCGGCTTGACCTCGATCTGCTTGAAGGTGTCGCAGACGACGCCGATCGCGTTCACGTGGCGGCCATAGCGGATGCGGATGCCGGTGACGGCTTCGCCGCTCGGGCACATCTGGAGGATGTTCGGGAAGAACGGCACATTGCTGCCGAGATCGAGATTGTGCCGGTCGGTGCTCGTCGTCGAGACGCATTCGAAGATCATCAGCCGGACCTGGCGGTCGCCCGGCGTCATGATCAGTCCGACACCGTGGATGATGAAGCCCGGCAGGCACTTGCCGCTTGATGCGCTGCCGCCCATGCCGCCGCGCGCCGGCAGGACGTCCTTGGCAAGGCCGGTCGCGCCCGTGCTCGAATTGACCGGCGCGCAGGTCAGCGCCATCTGGTCGAGCCACGCGCCGGAGCGGATGCTGGCCCCGACGAGAAACTCGCCGGCCGGGCACTTGTCGGTGACGTCGGCATCGCCGGCGCCGCCATGCGGCGGGAAAGTGGTGAGGGCCCGGGCCGGTCCTGGCTGTGCGAGCATTGCGGTGGCCGCGATCAGGCAAAGCGCCAGGATCGCGCCAGCGTTCCATCTGGAGCGAGCGTTCGACATAAACCGATTACCCCTTGCGAAAAAGGCTGGATCGGAAATGCGGAGACGCCAGAATAGTCACGAAGTGACGTAAGGGAAAGTGGCGTTCGGCGGTGCCGGGCGGCCGAGTGTGGCGGAGGGCGTCCGGAGGCCGGACGCGAAGCGGCCGGGCGATACGCGGCGCCTGGGTTGAGCGGCTCGGGGCGAGGGACCAGGCCGGGGTAGGGCCTGGCGCGCCGCTCAGCGGCGAATGCTGCCGACCAGCGTCGGGCGGTCGTCCTCGATCATGACCCAGCGGCCGCTGTTGCGATCGGACTGGCGCTTGATGAACTGGTAGTCGGTCTCGCCCCAGAGCTTGATCTTGGGTTCCAGATTGTCGAGCACCAGGTCGCCGCGATCGGTGCGTACGGTCAGAACCGCGTGGCCTTCGCCGTTGGTCTGGCGCACGACCGTGATCAGCAGCGCGCCGGCGGGCCAGCCGCTGTCGATCAACTCGCGACGCTTAAGTAGAACGAAGTCTTCGCAGTCGCCTTTACCGTCTTCCGGATAGGTCCAGTATTCCTGGCGGCCATAGAGTTCTTCGTCGGTGACCGGCTCGATCGCGGTGTTGACGTTGTCGTTGACGGCGATCAGCTGGTTCCAGCGTTGGACGGTGAGCTGGATGGCGTCGCTGTTGCGCGTCGTTTCGTTGCATTCGACGGGCATGCGCGAGCACAGCTCGTGATGGCCCACCGGCTGGCTGGTCTTGCCCATGACCCGCATGAAGGCGGGGTGCTCCTGCGCGGCGGCGCCGGTCACCAGGCTGAGAACCAGGGCAAGCCCGGCAACGATACTCGATACGCGTACAAACGACATGCAACCCGTCCTCTTGTCCGGGGAAGACTATGCCATTTAGACTTTTACTCCGTTCTAAGCCAAGTCCCATGTTTCTAATCGAAATCTCATCGAATTTGATCTGCAGTTTAAGCTTTCGATTAATGAACGATTAACCATTAGGTCTTGGTTAACTGTTTCCTGAGCGTGGACAATGCCGCGCCGGTCGTTTGATGAAACTGGCGGAATTGCTGGCGTTGCGGGCCGGCTGTGGTGCGGCCGCCACATCATGATGAATAAATTGTGAATAATCGGCCCGGGCAGGGGGCGGACGGCCTCTTGCGGTCGCGCCGCGCCGCTTGGCCGGAGTCCGGCTACCGGGGCGGGGCGCCGGCCGGGCAGTTCAGCGTCGGCCGCCCTCGAGGACGACGAGGCGCGGGCGGGGCCGCAGGTCGGGCGCGTCGATTGGGCTTTCCGGGGCGCGCGGGATGGCGACCGGAGCAGGGCGGTCGGCGACGGCGGCCCGCGATGCGGGGGCGGGAACCGGTCCCGACGGCAGCCGTCCGGTCGATAAGACATCGAGCTGGCGTATCGGGTGCAGGCCGAGCCAGGTGGGATGCCCGGCCGGCGCGAGCAGGCCGAGGACGCGGTCGATCGCGCGGCCGTCCTGGCTCATCGGCAGCAGGATCATTTCGGCGCCGACCGACTGGCCGCGGCCGTTGACGGCGGCGAGCCCAAGCGTGACGGCGGCCGCCTCGGTGGTCACGGCGATGAGCGCCTCGGCGACGCGGGCGATGTCGGCTCGCGCCCAGAGCCCGAGGAAATCCTCGCCGCGCAGTTCGCGACCGAAGCTGGAGCAGAGCCGCGTGCCGGCGAGCCGGAACGGCATGGCGGCGCGCTGCGCGGCGTCGAGGATGAAAACGTCGCCGAGCAGCGGCACGAAGTCGGCCGGCGCGATGGCGCTGCGCCGAACCGCCGGCGCGGTGCCGCGCTGGCGGGTCCAGTAGGCGTAGAGCGCCGCGATTGACGGATCGAGCTGGCTGTCCATGAGGTCTTCGGGATGGTCCGGTTCCGGGAGGGAGCGGGGTCGCTGCGACCGCGAAATTAAGGCGCTCATAGCATGTCGCCCGGGCGGGCGGGGCGATTGCCTTGGGTTACGGTTACGCACAGATTGACGGTAATTTGAGATTGATCTCATTTTTGAAGCGTGTAACGTTAGGTTCTGTTCACGGGGCGTCTTATGCCGGGGGGCTAGACGGGGCGTGACGAAAGGCCGTCCGTGCGCGCCCGCTTCAAGCAGCGC
>JAEWAD010000165.1 GCA_023391905.1 Pseudomonadota bacterium
TGGCGGTACCCATGGTCATGCAGGTGCCGAAGGAGCGCGCGATGCCGGACTCCATGGCGCGCCACTCGTCGTCGCCGATATGGCCCGCCTCCTTCTCCGCCCAGTATTTCCAGACGTCGGAACCGGAGCCGAGCACCTTGCCGGCATAGTTGCCGCGCAGCATCGCGCCGGCCGGCAGGAAGATCGTCGGCAGGTCCATCGAGATGGCGCCCATGATCGTCGCCGGCGTGGTCTTGTCGCAGCCGCCGAGCAGCACGACGCCGTCGACCGGATGCGAGCGGATCAGCTCCTCGACCTCCATGGCGAGGAAATTGCGGTAGAGCATGGTCGTCGGCTTGACGAAGTTCTCGGCCAGCGACATCGCCGGCAGCTCGATCGGGAAGCCGCCCGCCTGCCAGACGCCGCGCTTCACCTCCTCGACGCGATGGCGGAAATGCGCGTGGCAGGGATTGATGTCGGACCAGGTGTTGATGATGCCGACGACCGGCTTGCCCATGAACTCCTCATAGGCGTAGCCCATCTGCAGCGTGCGCGAGCGATGGCCGAAGGAGCGCAGGTCCGTGACGCCGAACCAGCGCTGGCTGCGCAGCGAGGCGATCGAACGCCGGGGCGATTTGGGGGCGGACGACGTCATCGGAACAGGTCCTTGGTCGGGGGCATTCGGAAATCCGGCCCCTTGAGGTTACGCTTGGAAGAATTGAGTCGGGCAAGGAAGATAGCGAGAGGCGCATGGTCGATCTGCAACTGAAGCCGGCGCGCCGCGAAAAGCTCTCCGACATCCTCTACGGCCAGATCCTGGAGCAGATCGTCTCCGGCATTTTCGCGCCCGGCGACCGGCTGCCCTCCGAGAACGACATCTGCAAGGCGTTCGAGGTCTCGCGCCCCGTCGTGCGCGAGGCGTTGCAGCGGCTGCAGGTCGACGGCCTCGTCATCGCGCGCCAGGGCGCCGGCACCTTCGTCTCGCACAAGCCGCCGGGCGGCCTGCTGGAGACGACGCCGCCGCAGCAGGTCGCGAGCGTGCTGCGCGTCACCGAGGTCCGCATCGCCATCGAGACGGAATGCGCCCATCTCGCGGCGACGCGTCGCTCCGCCGGCCAGCTTGCCGAGATCGAGGCCCGGCAGGAGGCGTTCGAGGCCGCGCTGAACTCCGGCGCGGCCGGGCTCGAGGAGGACTTCGCCTTCCACCTCGCCATCGCCGAGGCGACCGGCAACGAGGTGTTCCCGGCCGTGCTCGAAAGCCTGAAGGGACGGATCGAGGACTGGATGCGCAGCGCGCTCAGCATGACGCGCGTCGGCTCCGAGGAGCGGCGCCGCGCCCTGTTCTCGGAGCATCGCAACATCGTCGACGCGATCGCCCGCCAGCAGCCCGACCAGGCCGCGCTCTACATGAAGTTCCATCTCGTCGAAGCCCGGCGCCGCCTCACCGATGCGCGCCGGGATCGGTGAGGAACTTGTAAACTTAAAATACAAGATATCGCCTCCCCGACCCGCCCGTCAAACGCGCCGCGCGGGAACGGGCCGTTCAGACCTTCAGCATGCCGTCGATCGCCAGCAGGTCGATCGCCGCCAGTTCGTCGGCGGTGAAGCTCGCCTTCGCCAGGCTCGCCACGGCGTCCTCGACCTGCGCCACCTTGGAGGCGCCGATCAGCGCCGAGGTCATGCGCGGATCGCGCAGCACCCAGGAAAGCGCCATCTGCGCCAGCGTCTGGCCACGCGCCTTGGCGATCTCGTTCAGGCCGCGCACGCGATCCAGGTTCTCGGCCGAGAGCGCGCTCTTGCGCAGCGCCTGCGAATGGGTGACGCGGCTGTCGGCCGGGATGCCGTCGAGATAGCGGTCCGACAGCACGCCCTGCTCCAGCGGCGAGAACATGATGCAGCCCATGCCCTCGACGTCGAGCGTGTCGAGCAGCTTGTCCTTCTCGGTCCAGCGGTCGAGCATGGAATAGCGCGGCTGGTGGATGACGAGCGGCGTGCCGAGCGAGCGGGCGATCGCCGCCGCCTCGGCCGTCTTGGCCGACGAGTAGCTGGAAATGCCGACATAGAGCGCCTTGCCCTGGCGCACGATCGAATCGAGCGCTCCGATCGTCTCCTCCAGCGGCGTCTCCGGATCGAAGCGGTGCGAATAGAAGATGTCGACATAGTCGAGCTTCATCCGCTTCAGGCTCTGCTCGAGGCTGGCGACCAGATATTTGCGGCTGCCCCATTCGCCATAGGGCCCCGGCCACATCAGATAGCCGGCCTTGGACGAGATGATCATCTCGTCGCGATAGGGCTTGAAATCGCCCGTCGTCATCGTGCCGAAGAATTCTTCCGCCGCGCCGGGCGGCGGGCCGTAATTGTTGGCGAGGTCGAAATGGGTGATGCCGAGGTCGAAGGCGCGGTGACACATCGCCCGCATCGTCTCGACCTTGCCGTCATAGCCGAAATTGTGCCAGAGGCCGAGCGAGATGGCCGGCAGCTTCAGGCCCGTGCGACCGACACGGTTGTACTTCATCGCGTCATAGCGATCGGCGGCGGCGACATAGACCATGGCGGTTCCTGGCTGCTTGGGGCGACGGGAGTCCGGACCGGGGATAGGGCCGCGTCGAACCCGAAAAATCGTCAAATGATGTGACAATTCTGAGCCCATGCGGCATGCTCGTCAAGCGCGGGCGACGGCATCCGCCGCGAGCGCACCGGCCTGCCCGCCTGCCCCTTCATCCGATCCTCGCATTGCGCCTTCGTTGGGGCGCCGCGAGGCTCGCGAACCAACACTGCCGGCGGATGCTCCGCCGATCGGGAGGACACCATGAGCACCAAGCTCTTCGACCTGACGGGCCGCGTCGCCCTCGTCACCGGCTCCAGCCGCGGCATCGGCCTCGCGATCGCGCGCGGGCTCGCCGAGGCCGGCGCGACCGTCGTGCTGAACGGCCGCGACGCCAGCACGCTGGAAACCGCCGTGTCCGGATTGCGCGCCGACGGCCTCAACGCGTTGGCTTCCGCGTTCGACGTCTGCGACGTCGAGGCGGTGGCGAAGGCGGTCGACGCGATCGAGCGCGACATCGGCCCGGTCGACATCCTGGTCAACAATGCCGGCACGCAGAAGCGCCTGCCGCTGGAGGACTTCACCCTCGAACAGTGGCGCCAGGTGCTGGCCACCAATGTCGATGCCGCCTTCGTCGTCGGCCAGGCCGTGGCGCGCCACATGATCCCGCGCAAGCGCGGCAAGATCATCAACATCTGCTCGGTCACCAGCGAGCTCGGCCGCGCGACGATCACGCCCTATTCGACCTCGAAGGGCGCGATCAAGATGATGACCAAGAGCATGTGCGCCGAATGGGCGAAGCACGGCCTGAACATCAACGGCATCGGCCCGGGCTGGTTCAAGACCGAGCTCAACAAGGCGCTGGTCGAGGATCCGAAGTTCCATGTCTGGCTGGCGCAGCGCGCGCCGATGGGCCGCTGGGGCGACACGCCGGAGCTCGCGGGCGCGGCGATCTTCCTCGCCTCCGACGCGTCGAGCTACGTCAACGGCCACATCCTTTATGTCGACGGCGGCGTGACCGCGGTGGTCTGAGAACGACGGGGCGGTCGGGCCCGTTCCTTGGCCGCCCCTCCCCGTCATCCCCGCGAAGGCGGGGATCCATGCAGCCAAACCCTCGGGAGAGAACGTCCCTGTCCGTGGCTGAATGGATCCCGGATCGAGTCCGGGATGACGGCGAGCGTGGGTATGCGCCTGGCGCTGCTTGCACCGGCCAACCCTCACGCCTCGTAGCGCGCTTCCATCAGATCGAGCTCGCGCACCAGCTTGCGCGCCGTCTCGCTGCCGATCTTGCGGCCGCGCAGCAGCTTGAAGATGGTGATGCGCTCGGCCTTCAGCGCCGCGATCACCATGCGGGATTCGATCGCCTCGACCTGGCGCGCCAGCGCGACTTCCTCGTCGGCGCGCGAACCGACGTCGATGCGCGTGCGATAGTGGTCCATCACCCTCGCCGCGGCGGCGACGTAGATGTCGGCGTCCGGCCGCCCCTCGGCGAGATCGTGCTGGACCCGCTCGATCTCGGCGATGGCGGCTTCGGCGGCGGCGATCCGGGCCCGGTCCTCCTCGGCCTGATGCGACGGCTCGGGCGGCACGCCAAGCCCGTTCAACAGCAGCGGCAAGCCGATGCTGGCGGCAACGAGCGACAGGATGATCACCCCCATGGCGAGGAAGATCGCGAGGTCGCGGGCCGGAAACGGCGTGCCGTCGGCGAGGAAGAGCGGCAGCGTGAGGACACCGGCCAACGTGATGGCGCCGCGAACGCCGGCGAGTGACATCGCCGCCAGCATCCGCCAGCTCGGCCGATGGATCGAGACGCCCCGCCGGCGAGCGCGGAACAGGCTCAGGTCGAGCGAGATCCAGACCCAGGCAAAGCGCACCGCGGCGAGCGCGAAATTGATGGCGAGAACATAGACCAGCAGCCAGCCCGGCTCGTGGTGCCCGGTCATGCGCACGGTCTCGACGGCGCTGCGCAGGATCGCCGGCAACTGCTCGCCGAGCAGCACGAAGATGGTGCCGTTGGCCGCGAACTGGATCATGTCCCAGACATTGTTGCGGCGGACGCGCGTCGTCGCCAGCGCCAGGCCGGAAGCCTCGCCGATGCTCATCGTCACGCCGGCCGCGACGGCGGCAAGGATGCCGGAGCACTCCAGCTGCTCGGCCAGCAGATAGGCCGCGAAGGGGGTCAGGACGCTGATCAGGATCTGCGAGGCGCTCTCCTCGCCATAGTGGCGCGCGATCCAGTTCTTGGCCGTGTTGATGCTCCAGGTGACGACGAAGCCGACGCCCAGGCCGCCGGCCGCCACCCAGACGAAATCGAGCATCGCCTCGGAGAGCGAGAATGTCCCGGTCAGCGCGGCGGCGACCGCGAAGCGCAGGCAGACGAGGCCGGAAGCGTCGTTGAGCAGCGCCTCGCCCTCGAGGATGTGCATCATCCGCTTCGGGATCGGCACGCGCGCGGCAATGGCGGAGACGGCTATCGGATCGGTCGGCGAGACCACCGCGGCGAGCGCGAAGGCGACGGCGAGCGGCATGGCCGGGATCAGCAGGTTGATGAAGAGCCCGACGCCGAGCACGGTGATGACGACGAGGCCGAGCGCCAGCGCGAGAATCGTCTTCCGGTCCCGCATCAGCTCCTCTTTCGGAATCCGCCAGCCATCGAGGAACAGGAGCGGCGGCAGGAAGAGCAGGAAGAATATCTCGGGATTGAGCGTGACGCGGAAATCCGCGATCAGCCCGATCGCCCCGCCGATGGCGATCTGCAGCAGCGGGCGCGGAATCGGCAGCGGCAGCATGCGGGAGAGGAAGCTGCTCAGCACGACAGCGAGCAGAAGGATGAGAACGATGGCAATCGTGTCCACTTGCCGGGAATCCTGTACGGGCTTGTGGCGGACCAGTGGTGGCCGAGGGAGGCGCCTAGAAGACTGAGGCAGTTCGACTTTTTCGCGACGATCGCGGCGGCTCCGGCGGAACGCAGCGAATTATTTCGCCCGCGGCGCCAATTTTTTGCGGCGGACGCGCTGACGCAGGGGCATAGTCGGCCGCTTCGAAGCAAGGAGGCTTCCATGCTCTATGCGATCATCTGCTACCACGACGAGAAGGTCGTCGGCAGCTGGACGAAGGAAGAGGACGATGCCGTCATGGCGCGCCTGCACAAGGTGCATGACAGGCTGGCCCGCAACGGACAGCTCGGCCCCACGGCGCGCCTGAGCCCGACCCGGACCGCCACGACCTACCTGAAGGACCAGGGCCGGGTCATCGACGGCCCCTATGCCGAGATCAAGGAACAGCTGCTCGGCTTCTACACCGTCGACGTCGCCGATCGCGACGAAGCGCTGCAGATCGCGCGCGACCTGACCGAGGCCAACCCCGGCGGCGCCTACGAACTGCGGCCGATCTCGCTGTTCCTGCCGGGGGACCTCGCGCCCGCCACGGCCGAGACGGCCTGACCGCCCGCCCCCCCGGAACGGAGCCACCCGATGACGACCGACTGGAACCAGATCCGCGCCATGATGAACGCGGCGATCGACGCCTGCGAGCGGATCGAGGCGACCGGCTTCGCCCCGGCCGATCGCGACGCGGCCATCACCGTGAACGGCCAGCCGGTCAGCGCCGGCGACATCCTGGCGAGCGCCTGGACCTATCCGGAGAACCTGCGCTACGCGATCCTCCGCGCCCGGCACGACGCCGGCGCGGACCTCGCCTACCGGCCGGAAACGGCGCGCATCCTCGTCGCCATGGCGGAGGCCGCCGCCGAGCTGATCGGCGCGGGCGCGTCGCGCCCGGCCGCGAAGGACATCGACGGCATGATCGACTGGTTCCGCGACCATGCCGCACCCGGCTTCGAGCGCGCGATTGCCGCCCGGCGCGAGGCCTAGAGCGTTTTCAAGCGAAGCGAATGCCGGTTCGCGTGAAGAAAACGCGACAAAGCAAGGAAGCCTAGTTCTTCAGGCGATAGCCCGTCCTGAAGATCCAGGTGACGATGGCGAGGCAGATGAAGAGAAACACCAGCGTCATCGACAGGCTGATGCCGATGTTCACATCCGCCGTGCCGAAAAAGCTCCAGCGGAAGCCGCTGACCAGGTAGACGACCGGGTTGAACAGCGCGACCGTCTGCCAGACCGGCGGCAGCATGTTGATCGAGTAGAAGCTGCCGCCCAGGAAGGTCAGCGGCGTCACGATCAGGAGCGGCACCAGCTGCAGCTTCTCGAAGCCGTCGGCCCAGATGCCGATGATGAAACCGAACAGGCTGAAGGTGACGGCGGTCAGCACGAGGAACAGCAGCATCCAGACCGGATGCTGGATCTCGATCTCCACGAAAAGGCCCGCCGTCGCCAGGATGATCAGCGCCAGGATGATCGACTTGGTCGCCGCCGCGCCGACATAGCCGGTGACGATCTCGACGGGCGAGACCGGCGCCGACAGCACCTCGTAGATCGTGCCGGTGAATTTCGGGAAATAGATCGCGAAGGAGGCGTTCGAGATGCTCTGCGTCAGGAGCGTCAGCATGATCAGGCCCGGCACGATGAACGAGCCGTAGCTGACGCCGTCGATCTCCTGCATGCGCGAGCCGATCGCCGCGCCGAAGACGATGAAATAGAGCGAGGTGGACAGGACCGGCGCGACGATGCTCTGCAGCAGCGTGCGGCCGGTGCGCGCCATCTCGAAGAGATAGATCGCGCGGATGGCGTGGATGTTCATGTCCGCTCACTCACCAGGCTGACGAAGATCTCCTCGAGCGAGCGCTGGCTCGTCTGCAGATCCTTGTAGTGGATGCCGGCCGCGCCGAGGGCCTTGAGCAGGTCGGCGATGCCCTTCTGCTCGGCGTCGGCGTCGTAGCTGTAGACCAGCTCGTCGCCCGCCCCGTCCAGCTTCAGCCCATAGGCCTCGAGCCCGGCGGGGAGCGCGTCGATCGGCTCCTGCAGTTGCAGGGTCAGCTGCTTCTTGCCGAGCTTGCGCATCAGCTCGGCCTTTTCCTCGACCAGGATGATCTGGCCGCGATGGATGACGCCGATCCGGTCGGCCATCTCCTCGGCTTCCTCGATGTAGTGCGTCGTCAGGATGATGGTGACGCCGCTCTGCCGCAGCTGCCGCACCACCTCCCACATGTCGCGCCGGAGCTCGACGTCGACGCCGGCGGTCGGCTCGTCGAGGAACAGGATGTCCGGCTCGTGCGACAACGCCTTGGCGATCATGACGCGCCGCTTCATGCCGCCCGAGAGCGTGCGCAGCTTCGAGTCCTTCTTGTCCCAGAGCGACAGCTCGCGCAGGATCTTCTCGATATGGGCCGGATTGGCCGGCTTGCCGAACAGGCCGCGGCTGAACGTGACCGTCGCCCAGACGGTCTCGAACGCATCGGTCGTCAGCTCCTGCGGCACCAGGCCGATCCGCGACCGGGCCGCCTTGTACTCGGCCACGACGTCGTGGCCGTCGGCGAGCACGCGCCCCCGCGATGGATTGACGAGGCCGCAGATGATGCTGATCAGCGTGGTCTTGCCGGCGCCGTTCGGGCCCAGCAGCGCAAAGATCTCGCCCCGGCGGATATCGAGGCTGACGTCCTTCAGCGCCTCGAAGCCCGACGCATAGACCTTCGAGAGATTCGCGACGGAAATGATGTTTTGCATGATCCCGACAATAGCCGAGCCGGATGGCGTTTCGGGCGGGATTTATGCAACAGCGCGGCCGAATTGTCAGCGGCCGCCGGTTTCCTTCGCCGCTTCGGCGTTTGGCGGGCGCTTCGGATATTCGAACCGCGGCGGCAGCCAGTGATGCAGCGAGGCGACGCCGACCAGCCCGATGCTGCCGCCGATCACGACGCCGAGCAGCGTGCCGCCCTGGATCGTCGAGGTTGCCGCGAGGATGGGAATCGCGCCGGCCGGCGGATGGGTGATGCGCAGCATCGACATCAGCGCGATGGCGAGGCCAACGCCGATGGCGGCCGCGACCCAGGCGCCGGGAAACAGCATCAGGAGCAGCAGAGTCACGATCGTCGCGACGAAATAGCCGCCGACGACATTGACCGGCTGGGCGAGCGGGCTGGCCGGATGGCCGAACAGCAGCACGGCCGAGGCGCCAAACGGCGCGATCAGGAAGGGCTGGTGCGTCGTCACCGCGAGCGCGCCGACCGCCCCGATGCCGACGGCGCCGCCGAGGCCCGACTTCAGGTGCGATACGAGATCGCCGCTGGCGGCTTCATGGCGGGTGACGAAATGCTTGAGGCGACGGGGCATTCTGCTGCTGGAACCGCTGGCTACGGGCACCCCGTTGCGATGGGGCCCGATCTTCTACGCGAGGCCGCGCCGAAAAACGAGCAATCCCAATCCAGAAATCGGCGAAACGGCAGAAAAACCCAACCGACCGTGTCCGGAACGCACCTGTCCGGACCGCCGAAGGGGCTCCGGCCCAGGGGAAAGACTCTGGAAAGCTTGAACGGCTAGTCTCGCTGCCCGGCGGAGCGGAGCTTCGGCCACTCCCGCGCCGGACGGGGTTCTGACGATGGGTTATACCGGGCGATCATGCGCTGGCGCGTTCTGCGAATTCTCTTTCTGATCTACGTGGCCTGGGGCGTCTTCGCGCTGCTCCTGGTGCCGCTCTCCGCGCTCGGAATCATCGCCACGAACCCGCTCGCCGCCGTCCTGGCGCTCGTGCTCGGCCTGCCCTGGAGCGTGCTGCTGACCTGGTGGATCGACACCTCGATCGGCTTCTTCAACTTCCTGCTGCTGATCGTGGCGATCGCGATCAACGCCGCCATCCTGCGCTTCATCGCCCGCCGTCCCCGCCCCATCCCCGAGCCGGAAGAGGACGACGAAGAGGCCTTCGAAGACGACGAGGACGAAGATGCCGAGGCCCCGCACGCCATCCCTCCGCACGACGACGACGTGACGGACGAGGACGACGAAGGCTGGGACTACTGGCACGAGCAGAACGGCGACAAGCCGCCGCCGCAAAACGACAGGCGCCGCCGCTAGGGCATATCGGGTCGGCTGCCCAGCCTCAGAACGCCAGCTGCACCTTCATCGCGCGCTTGCGGTCGCCGGCCGTCTCGAACGCCTCGACGGCGTCGGCGATGCCGTAGCTGCCGGTCAGAAGCGGCCGCAGATCGACCTTGCGCTGGTCGATCAGCCTGACCGCGAGCGGGAACTCCTCGTGGAAGCGGAACGAGCCGGTCAGCGCGATCTCCTTGGCGACGACGACGTTCTGCGGCAGGGACATCTCGCCGCCGAGGCCGACCTGGACGATGGTGCCGCGCGGCCGCACCACTTCGAGGCCGGAGCGCAGCGCGCGCTCGTTGCCGGAGCATTCGAACATCACGCCGACCGTGCCCTTGTCGACGCCGAGCGCCGCCAGCGCCTCGGGCTCGTTGGCCGTGTTGATGGTGCGGTCGGCGCCGAGCTCGCGCGCATAGGCGAGCGGCTCGTCGACGACGTCGGTGACGATGATCTCGGCCGCGCCGTGGAAGCGGGCCGCCGCCACGGTCAGCGCGCCGATCGGGCCGCAGCCGGTGATCAGCACGCG
>JAEWAD010000169.1 GCA_023391905.1 Pseudomonadota bacterium
CGCTTCTGAACCTCAGGTGAGCGGCTTCTGCTTGGTCTCGACGTCGATCGCGGCGGTGGCGAGCGCGCCGAGCAGCAGGATCAGCGCGAACAGGCCGAGCGCGACGTTGAACGAGTAGGCGACGATCGCGCCCACCAGCGTCGGCGCCAGCAGGCCGCCGAGGCGCGCCATGGCGCCCGCGAGGCCCATGCCGCTGGCGCGGAGCGGCGTCGGGTAGAGCTCCGGCGTGAAGGCGTAGAGCGCCCCCCAGGTTCCGAGCAGCGCAAAGCTCATCAGGAGCATCGCCGCGCCGATCCAGACCGGGTCGGCGAGCACGGCATAGAGGAAGCAGCCGGCGGCCGAGAGCAGCAGGAAGGCGATCAGCGTCGGCTTGCGGCCCCAGCTTTCGACGCCCCAGGCGGCGAGCGCGTAGCCGGGGATCTGTGCCAGCGCCAGCAGGACCAGGAAGCCGTAGCCGCGCAGGTAGCCATAGCCCTCGCCGCCCGAGACGAGCTTGCCGGGCAGCCAGACGAAGATGCCGTAATAGGCGATCGAGACCAGCAGCCAGGCGGCAAGGATCAGCCAGGAGCGACGGGCATAGGGGCCGGCGAAGATCGCCGACAGCGGCAGGCGCGGCTCGCGCGTCTCGGTGAGCTTGCCGGCGACGACGGGCTTGCCATTGGTGGTGGCGATCTGGTCGAGCACCTTCTTCGCTTCGTCCGGTCGGCCGGTGCGGAGCAGGTAGAAGGGCGATTCGGGAACCCAGAAGCGCAGCGCCAGGCCGACCAGGGCCGGCAGCGCCGTGATGACGAAGATGAAGCGCCAGGCGTCGCCCATCTCGTTGACGGCGGCGTACCAGGCGGCGAGCGCCACGATCACGGTGCCGATAGCCCAGAAACCCTCGAGGCCGACCAGCCAGCGGCCGCGCCGGTTGGCGGGCAGGAACTCGGCCATCATGGCGTAGTCGACCGGCAGCGTGCCGCCGACGGCGAGGCCGGTCAGGAAGCGGAACACCAGCAGCATCGTGAAATCGGAGGCGAAGGCCGAGGCGAGGCCGAAAAGAGCATCCATCAGCACGGTGATGATCAGCAGGTTGCGCCGGCCGATGCGGTCGGCGAGGCGGCCGAAGCCGGCGGCGCCGATCAGCATGCCGACGAAGAAGATCGTGCCGGTCTGCAGCGCGACGGGCAGGCTCAGCCCGAAGGTCTTGGCGATCGACGGCGCCGTGAAGCCGATCGACAGTACCTGCATCGCGTCCGCCGTCCAGACGAGACCGAAGATCAGGAACAGGCGTCGCTGGAACGACCCCGTTCCGGCGGCGTTCAACGCCTCGTCGATGGTGAGATTCCGCATTCCCAACTCCCCGTATCCACGCCGCGAATCGGCTCCCCTCGGACGCTGCGTCAATCGGACAGGACCGCGGGCGAGACCAATCAAGATTGGTTTCATCGTGAAAGATCTTTGTCGCAGCGCAGCATTTTCCCGGCCTCGGGCCTTGATCGCGGCGCCTCGACCCCTTAACCAGACCGGCCTTCCACGGAGTCTTCGATCATGACAGCCTGCGGCCTCGATTTCGGCACGTCCAACACCACGCTCGGCGTTTCGTCGGCGGACGGGCCGGTGCTGGTGGCGCTGGAAGGCGAGAGCGTCACGATCCCGAGCGCGATCTTCTACACGCCGGACGGGTTGCCGCCGACGGTCGGTCGCGCCGCCATTCGCGCCTATGTCGACGGCAACAGCGGCCGCCTCATGCGCAGCCTGAAATCGGTACTCGGCAGTTCGCTGATCGACGAGGCGACGCAAGTCGGCCGAGGCCGCATCGGCTTTCGCAGTGTGATCGCCCAGTTCGTCTCGATCACGCGCCGACGCGCCGAGGCGGCGACGGGAATCGAGATCGACGCGGTCGTGCACGGCCGGCCGGTGCATTTCGTCGACGGCGATCCGGAAGGCGACCGCAAGGCCGAGGCGGCGCTGGAGGCGATCGCGCAGGAAGTCGGTTTCAAGCACATCTCCTTCCAGTACGAGCCGATCGCGGCGGCGCTCGACTATGAGCGCCAGGTCGGCGACGAAGAGATCGCGCTGATCGCCGATATCGGCGGCGGCACGTCCGACTTCTCGATCGTCCGCCTTGGACCGTCGCGTCGCAACAAGGCCAACCGGCTCGACGACATCCTGGCGAATGACGGTATCCGCGTCGGCGGCACGGATTTCGACCACTATCTCTCGATGGGCACGGCGATGCCGCTACTCGGCTTCGGCAGCGGCATGAAGCGCGAGGGCCTGCCGGTGCCGTCCGGCTACTATCACGACCTCGCCACCTGGTCGTCGATCAACCGGCTCTACGAGCGCGGCGTCATGCAGCAATTGCACGAGGTCCGGCGCGAGGCGAAGCATCCCGAACTGATCGAGCGCCTGATCCACGTGGTCGAGGAGCATGGCGGCCACCGGCTTGCCATCGACATCGAGGCGGCGAAGATCGCGCTCTCCGACGAACCGCAGGTCGCGGTGCTGCTCGGCTGGATCGAGGGTGGCCTTGCCATGACCGTCGACCGTGGCGTGCTGGTCGAGAAGACGCGCGGCCTCGCCGATCGCATCGCCGCGCGGATCGATGATTGCCTGCGCGATGCGGGCCTCGGGCGGGACGCCATCGACGCCGTCTTCCTGACCGGCGGCTCGACCCGGCTCGCCCATGTGCACGCTGCCATTCTCGCCACCGTGCCGGGCGCACGCG
>JAEWAD010000220.1 GCA_023391905.1 Pseudomonadota bacterium
CGTCAGGAGCATGCCGCCCAGCGCCTCGTTCGACCGCACCAAGTGATGCAGGTAAGCGCGGGAATAGTCCCGGGCGGCCGGGCATAACGATTCCTCGTCGAGCGGGCGCATGTCCTCGGCATGACGGGCGTTGCGGATATTGACCTTGCCGCGGCGGGTAAAGGCCAAGCCATGGCGGCCGGAGCGGGTCGGCATCACACAGTCAAACATGTCGATACCACGCGCGACCGATTTCAGGATATCGTCTGGCGTGCCGACGCCCATAAGATAGCGCGGCTTCTCGGCCGGCAGATGCGGATTGACGATGTCGATCATGTCGAGCATCACGTCCTGCGGCTCGCCGACGGCGAGGCCGCCGATAGCGTAACCCTTGAGGTCCAGCGCTTTAAGTGCCTCGGCGCTCTTCACGCGCAAGTCGGGCTGATCGCCGCCCTGGACGATGCCGAACATCGCCTTGCCCGGCTGGTTGCCGAAGGCGACCTTGCAGCGCTCGGCCCAGCGCACCGACATTTCCATGGCGCGCTCGATTTCCGTCGGATCGGCGGGCAGCGCGATGCATTCGTCGAGTTGCATCTGGATGTCGCTGTCGAGCAGGCCCTGGATCTCGACGGAGCGCTCCGGCGTCAGCTCGTAGCGGCGGCCGTCAATGTGGCTCTGGAAGGTGACGCCGTGCTCGTTCAACTTGCGGAGCTGCGCCAGCGACATGACCTGGAAGCCGCCGGAATCGGTCAGGATCGGATGCGGCCAGTTGGCGAAGGTGTGCAGGCCGCCGAGCTTGGCGACACGCTCGGCGCCCGGCCGCAGCATCAGGTGATAGGTGTTGCCGAGGATGATGTCGGCGCCGAGCTCGCGCACCTGGCCCGGATACATCGCCTTGACCGTGCCGGCCGTGCCGACCGGCATGAAGGCGGGCGTGCGGATCGTTCCGCGCGGCATCGAGATCTCGCCGCGACGCGCCATGCCGTCCTTGGCGAGCAGGGTGAAGGTGAAGCGCTCGGTCATCAGGTCTCGCTCGGGAAAAGCAGCGACGCGTCGCCGTAGGAATAGAAGCGGTAGCCGGTCTCGATCGCGTGGGCATAGGCCGCCTGCATCGTCTCCAGCCCGGCGAAGGCGGAGACCAGCATGAACAGCGTCGAGCGCGGCAGGTGGAAGTTGGTCATCAGCAGGTCGATCGCGCGGAAGCGATAGCCGGGCGTGATAAAGATCGAGGTCGGGCCGTTGAACGGCCGGATGATGTTGTCCTCGCCGGCGGCGCTCTCGAGCAGGCGCAACGAGGTCGTGCCGACGGCGATGACACGCCCTCCCCGCGCCCGCACCGCGTTCAACGCGTCGGCGGTGGCGGCGGATACCTCGCCGCGCTCGGCATGCATCTTGTGCTCGGCGGTATCATCGGCCTTGACCGGCAGGAAGGTGCCGGCGCCGACATGCAGCGTCACGAAATGCCGCTCGACGCCCAGCGCATCGAGGCGCGCGAACAGATCGGGCGTGAAATGCAGGCCGGCGGTCGGCGCCGCGACGGCGCCCTCCTCGCGGGCGTAGATGGTCTGGTAGTCGCGCCGGTCCTCGTCGTCCTCGTGGCGCTTGGAGGCGATGTAGGGCGGCAGCGGGATGTGGCCGACCGAGGCGATCGCCTCGTCGAGGATCGGGCCGGAGAGGTCGAAGGCGAGCACGACCTCGCCGGCATCGCCCTTCTCGGCCACGGTGGCGGCGAGGCCGGCGATCAGGCAGGCGCGATCTTCCGTCTCGCCGAACTGGATGCGGTCGCCGAGCTGCAGCTTCTTCGCCGGGCGGACGAAGGCGCGCCAGCGGTCGCCCGCCTCGCGCATGTGCAAGGTCACGGCGATGCGGGCCGAAACGCCGTCGCGCACGCGCTCGCCGAAGAGCTGGGCCGGGATCACCTTGGTATCGTTGAAGACGAGCGCGTCGCCGGGCCGCAGCAGGTCCGGCAGCTCGCGGACGATGCGGTCCTCGAGGGCGGCGCCCGGCTTGACGACGAGCAGGCGCGCGCTATCGCGCGGCCGGGCCGGACGCAGGGCGATGTTCTCCTCGGGGAGATCGAAATCGAAAAGGTCGACGCGCATTCACTCGTTCCGTCTGTGCGCGCCCTTCCTAACGGGCGAAGCCCCCGATCTCAACCACCGACACTGGGGCTCAACGCCGCGAGGCGCGCCAGCAGACCAGCGATCCGCCGGTGACGAGCAGCGCACCGCCCCAGAAATTCAGGCCCGGTAGCATGTCGAGCAGGATGCTGGAGAGCATGACCGAGAGCAGCGGCGTGAAATAGGAGGCCGTCGCCAGGAGCGTCAGGTTGCCGTGCGAGACGCCGTAGGTCCAGGCGGAATAGGCGAGCGTCGTCAGCACGCCAAAGACGAGCGCCATGGACAGGCCGCGCAGGTCGAAATGCAGCGGTGGCTGCTCGGTCGCGAAATAATAGACCCAGAGCAGCGCCGCCGTCAGGAGCAGGAAGGGCGGCACCGCGCTCTTGCCGCCCGACATGCGGCGGGTGAACACGGTATAGAGCGGCCAGGTGACCGCCGCGACGAACGCCAGCAGGTATGGCGCGGGATTGCCGGCAATGTTGTCGAGCATGGCGGGAAGCGAGACGGCGCCGCCGCCCGACGCGGCCAGCACCACGCCGGCGAGGCAGAGGATCATGCCCGGCACGAGCAGCAGATCCGCCCTCGCCTCGCCGACCCAGACCGCGAGCGCGATGGTGAAGCAGGGCCAGAGATAGTTGATCATGCCGACCTCGATCGTCTGGCTCCGGTCCTGGGCAAGGCCGATCGCCAGCGCGAGCGCGATCTCGTAGGTGACGAACATCGCGCCGCCGACGAGGAGGTAGCGGCGCGAATGTCCGCGAAAGGCGCCGCGGCCGCCATAGAGCGTCGCGACGATGCCGCTGAAGGTGAAGATCAGCGCGGAGCCGCCGACGGCGCCGAAGATCTCCGAAATATTGCGGTAGAGGCCGACCGTCGCGCTCCACATGAGGACCGCGCTGATGCCGATGAGCGTGGGCGGTTCGATACGCGCACGCGGAAAGCCCGCCACCGAGACGCCGAGCATAACCATCTTCCCGTGAAATGCGTTGGCGCGGTGCTTCGATCGGCCAGACTGCAGCGCCGCGCATCCAGCGGGAAGACGTGCGGCGTCGCTTCCCGGTCCCAAACAGGAAACGCCCCGGCGAAACACCGGGGCGCGCAGTAGGCGTGGCGGCCGGAAAGATCCGGCCGCGGATGTCGAAAGGGCTTACGCCGCGTCGGCGGCGACCTTCATCGAGACGATCTTGTCCGGGTTCTGGACCGGCTCGCCGCGCTTGATCTTGTCGATGTTGTCCATGCCCTCGATGACCTGGCCCCAGACGGTGTACTGGCCGTCGAGGAAGCGGGCGTCGCCGAAGCAGAGGAAGAACTGGCTGTCGCCCGAATCCGGGTTCTGGGCGCGGGCCATCGAGGCGGTGCCGCGGACATGCGGCTCGCGCGAGAACTCGGCCTTCAGCTTCTTGCCCGAACCGCCCATGCCGGTGCCGGTCGGATCGCCCGTCTGGGCCATGAAGCCGTCGATCACGCGATGGAAGACGATGCCGTCATAAAAGCCCTCGCGGGCCAGTTCCTTGATGCGCGCGACGTGGTTCGGCGCGAGGTCCGGACGCAGCGCGATGATCGCCGTGCCCTGGGTGGTCTCGAGGATGAGGGTGTTCTCCGGGTCCTTGATGTCGGCCACGGGTCGTCTCCTTCTGAGGAGCCGCGCCTTGGGGCGGCGCGGCAAAGTGCCGACGGCACTGCGTCGGCGGCGATGATCGCGCCGGCGCCTACTTGGCGTCGGCGGCGACCTGCATC
>JAEWAD010000251.1 GCA_023391905.1 Pseudomonadota bacterium
GGATCGGCCGCAGCGCCCAGCGCCCGTCGAATGCGGCCCGGACCAGCGCCTGCGCAACGGCCGTTGCGTCGACGTCCAGCCGCAGCGGCAGGCTCCGCCCGATCGTCAGTCGAAGCCGCAGCGCAAGGCGCCGGATTGTCCGGACGGAACGGTGCTGCGTCGGGGACAGTGCGTGAAGCTGCAGCAGCAGGACGAGAAATCGCAGCAGCGTCTGCCGAACCGGATGCGCGAGCAGATGGAAAAGCTGCAGCAGACGCCGCCGCCGGCCGAGTAGAGGACGGACAAGCGTGTGGTGGCGGCGGGACTCCCGCCGTCATTTGCGTTTGCGCGTCGCTCCGGGGGCCGCCGCCTCGATCGCCTTCTTCATTACGCTCGGCAGGGCTTCATGCGGCAAGTCGTGCGCGCTCGCCCACCAGGCATCGGCCGGCGCCGGATGGGCTTCGGGCAGGCTCGTGTGCCAGATGTCGAGCGTCAGGCGGAAATGAGTGAACACATGCACGACCGGCGCGGCGGCGCGTTGCCAGTCGGCCGGGAAGGGGGCGGCGCTGGTGCCCGGTGCGGGCGCTGGTCCGGCGAGCCAGTCCGATCCCGGCACTTCGGTCATGCCGCCGAGCAGGCCGCGTTCGGCCCGCTTCCGGAGCAGGATCGCGCCGTCGGACCGGATCGCGACGAAGGCGGCGCCGGCGCGCTCGGGCCGGTCGGTCTTCGCCGCCTTGCGCGGATAGAGCTCCTCGGTGCCGCGCGCATGGGCCGTGCAGGATTGCTCCCACGGACAGAGCGGGCAGGCAGGCCGCTTCGGCGTGCAGAGCGTCGCGCCGAGATCCATCATCGCCTGCGCGTAGTCGCCGGCGCGCTTCTCTGGCGTCAGCTCCGCCTGCAAGACGGAAATCTCCTTCTTGGCGGCCGGCAGTGGCGTCTCGACGGCGAAGATGCGGGAGAGCACGCGCTCGACATTGCCGTCGACGACGGCGGCCGGCTCGTCATGCGCGATCGCGGCGATCGCCGCCGAGGTATAGGCGCCGATGCCGGGCAGCTCGCGCAGCCCCGCCGCCGTTTCCGGGAAACGGCCGCCATGCTCGCGCACGACCGTGTCGGCGCAGGCCTTCAGGTTGCGGGCGCGCGAATAATAGCCGAGCCCGGCCCAGGCCTTCATGACGTCCTCGGTCGAAGCGGCGGCGAGGTCGGAGACGGCCGGCCAGCGTGCCAGGAAGTCCTCGAAATAGGGCTTCACCGTCGTCACGTTGGTCTGCTGCAGCATGATCTCCGACAGCCAGACCCGGTAGGGATCGGGCTTCACGCCGGCGCGGCGCTCGGCCGGCGGCGTCCGCCAGGGGAGCCGGCGGGCGTGGCGGTCATACCAGGCGAGGAGGTCGGCGGCGCGCGGCGACGGGAGGCTCTGAATCATGGTCGCGATCATGGTTCAAAGCCGGATGCCGCGCCAGCATCCGCCGGTCGCCGCCCATCCTGCGTCTCCTTCGGCCGCTTCAGCTCGATCCGGCGCGTGACGCCGATCGCGGCGAGGAAGTCCGGATCGTGGCTGGCGACCAGCAGGGCGCCGTCGAAATCGACCAGCGCCGCCTCGATCGCCGCGATCGAATCGAGGTCGAGATGGTTGGTCGGCTCGTCGAGGATGAGAAGTTCGGGCGGCTTCAACCCGCCCAGCACGCAGGCGAGGCCGGCGCGCAGCATCTCACCGCCGGAAAGCGCGCTGACAGGCTTCAGCGCCGCCTGGTTGCGGAACAGGAAGCGCGCCAGCATCGCATGGGCGTGGTTCATGCCGGCGTCCGGGTTCAACCGGCGGAAATTCTCCAGGATCGACTGGGCCGGATCGAGCAGGCCGACGCTCTGGTCGAGCATGGCCGAGGCGACGGGACGGCTGACCGTGCCGGCGGTCGGCGCGAGGTCGCCGTTCGCCAGCCGCAGCACGGTCGACTTGCCGGTGCCGTTCGGCCCGGTGAGCGCGATGCGTTCCGGGCCCGATATGGTCAGGCTGAGATCGGCGAGGATCGGCGGCTGGGCGGCATAGCCAAACCACACCTTGTCGAAAGCGAGCACGGTTCGCCCGGCGGGCAGCCCGGTCGACGGCAGCTTGATCCCGAACGTCTCGATGCGCTCGACCTCGGCCTCTGCCTCGGCCAGCGTCGTCGCCGCCGCCTGCCGCTGGCGGGTTGCCAGCTGTCCCATCGACCCGCTGGTGCGTTCGCTGCGGTCGCGCCGGGCGTCGAGCAGGATCTTCGGCTGGTCGTTCTTCGCGCCTTGTCGCGCCCCGCGCGCGTCGCGCTTCTGCTGCCGTTCCGTCGCCGCCTGGATCCGCCGCTCGGTCGCCTTCGCCTCGCTCTTCGCGACGTCGAGATCGCGCGCGGCATTGGCGCGCTCGGCCTGCCGACGCTCGGCATAGAGGTCGAAATTGCCGCCATAGACACGCGCGCCCAACGTCGAGAGTTCGACGATGCGGTCCATGTCGCGCAGCAGCGCGCGGTCGTGGCTGACGACGATCGCGCCCTTCTTCCAGCCGGCGAGGATGCGCGCCACCACGGCGCGGCCTTCCGCGTCGAGATTGTTGGTGGGTTCGTCGAGCAGGAGCATGTCCGGTTCGGCCAAAAGCAGCGCGGCGAGCGCGACGCGGGTCCGCTGGCCGCCGCTCAGGCTTGCCATCGGACGTTCCGGATCGAGCCCGGCGAGGTCGACGGTCAAAAGCGCTTCGTCGAGCCGCGCCTCCAGCGTCCAGTCCGCTTCGGCCGCGTCCTCGGCCGTGCCGAGGCCCTGTTCCATGCGCGCGAGCCGGGCGAGGCCGACGTCGATGCCGAGCGCCTCGCTCACCGTCTGTCCCGTCGGGGCCTGCACGTCCTGGCGCAACATGCCGATCCGGCCGGCGCGCTCGACGGAGCCGGAAGCCGGTTGCAGCGCGCCTGTGATGAGGCCAAGCAGCGTCGATTTGCCGACGCCGTTGCGGCCGACGAGGCCCGTGCGTTCGGCGCCGAAGGCAAGGTCGATGTGATCGAGGAGGATGCGGCCGTCGGGCGTGGCGAAGGAGACGTCATGCAGCGCGACGAGCGACGTGGATCGAAGAGACATGAGAGCACCGAACTGGAAGCGGGCGCGGCCCGTAGGCGGCGCGAAGACAGGCGGGAGACGGCGTTACGCCGCTGCGGTGGCCTGCTGCTTCATCGTTGGTGTGCTCCTCGTTTCGGTGGCGCCAACATAGGGATGGTTCGCCAATTTGCCAAGCCCGGTGCGTCCGCCCCGTTCTGGAAGGGGGCTTGCCGCGTGGCGCGCCGCCGCTATCTCAAAAGCAAACGGCCTCAGGTCGATCATGGGCAGCAGCGAGAACGCGCGCTTCGTCGGTTCTATCCCCGAGCACTACGATCAGGGGCTCGGTCCCGTGATCTTTGCCGATTATGCCGATGACCTCGCCCGCCGAGTCGAGGCGGTCAATCCGGCCATCGTGCTCGAGATCGCGGCCGGAACGGGAATCCTGACCCGGTGCCTGCGCGACCGGCTGCCCGCCAGCGTCCGCCTGACGGCGACGGACCTGAACGCGCCCATGCTGGAGCGGGCGCAGTCGAAGTTCGGTCCCGGCGAGCAGGTCGAGTTCCAGACCGCCGACGCCATGGTCCTGCCGTTCCGCGACGCGTCCTTCGACGCGGTCGCCTGTCAGTTCGGCGTCATGTTCTTCCCCGACAAGGACCGCTGCAATCGCGAGGTCTACCGCGTCCTCGATCTGGGCGGGACCTATCTGTTCAACGTCTGGAGCAGCTTCGACGACAACCCGTTCGGCCGCATCGCCTATGAGGTGGTGGCGGGGTTCTTCCCCCGCGATCCGCCGCAATTCTACAAGGTGCCGTATTCCTGCGCGGCGATCGCGCCGTTGCGCGATTCGCTGGAAGGGGCTGGCTTCGAGGATGTCGAAGTCACCGAAGTGGTGCGGCGGGGAAGCATCCCCGACGCCCGCGCCTTTGCGCACGGGCTCGTCTACGGCAATCCGGCCATCGCGGAAATCCGGGCCCGCGGCGGCGCCGACCCCGATACGCTGGTCGAGGCGGTGGCCGAGGCGCTGCGTCGCGAGTTCGGCCCCGATCCCGGCGAGATGCCCCTGAAGGCCTATGTCTATCAGGGCCGCAAGTAGGCATCGCCGCGAGCGACGCGGGCCGAGAAGGCTCTAGCCGGCCTCGCGATATTGCTCCGCCGTCTCCAGGTCCACCGACACCAGCTGGCTGACGCCGCGCTCGCCCATGGTGACGCCGAACAGGCGGTTCATCCGCGCCATGGTGATCGGGTTGTGGGTGATCGTCACGAAGCGGGTATCGGTTGTCCGCGCCATCTCGTCGAGCAGGTTGCAGAAGCGCTCGACATTGTGGTCGTCGAGCGGCGCGTCGACCTCGTCGAGCACGCAGATCGGCGCCGGGTTGGTCAGGAACACGCCGAAGATCAGCGCAAGCGCCGTCAGTGCCTGCTCGCCGCCGGAGAGCAGCGTCATCGTCTGCGGCTTCTTGCCCGGCGGGCTCGCCATGATTTCGAGCCCTGCCTCGAGCGGATCGTCCGATTCGGTCAGCTGCAATTCGGCCGTGCCGCCGCCGAAGAGATGGGTGAACAGGCGCTGGAAATGGCCGTTCACGACGTCGAAGGCGGCGAGCAGCCGCTCGCGACCCTCGCGGTTCAAACTGGCGATGCCCTGGCGCAGGCGACGGATCGCCTCGATCAGGTCGTCGCGGTCCTTGATCAGCGCCTCGCGCCGCGCGGCGACCTCGACGGCCTCGTCGTCGGCGCGCAGATTGACGCCGCCGAGCTTCTCGCGCTCCTGCCGCAGCCGGTCGAGCCGGGTCTCCAACTGGCCGAGATCCGGCATCGGCGCCGAGGGATCGATCTCGGCCTGCTTGATCACCTCATGCGGCTCGCAGTCGAGGATTTCGAGGATGCGGGCCTCGATCTCCAGCCGGCGCTCCTGCGTCGCCTTCAGCCGCTCCTCGCCGCGGCCGCGCTGTTCGCGCGCCTCGGAAAGCGCGGTCATGGCGTCCTGCGAGGCCTTGTCGAAGCCGGCGAGCGTCGCCTCAGCCTGGCGCAGCGTATCGGCGGCTTCGCGCCTTGCCGTTTCCGCCTTGTCGATTTCGGAGAGCAGCGCGCGTCGCTTCTGCTCGAAGGCGGCCGGCGCGTCGGCATGTCCAGCCCGTTCCGTCTCGATCTCGGTGCGGCGGCCGGTCAGGATTCGGATCTGGCTGTCGGCGTTGACGGCGCGCTCCTGCCAGTTCTGCCGTTCGCCGGCGATCGCGGCGAGGCGGCGGCGACGGATGTCGGTCTCGCGCATGAGCGCGTCGGCCGCCGCGCGTGCCTCGGCCAGCGCGCCGCGATCCTCCGCGACGGCGCCGCGCAGCATCATCACTTCCTGCTGCGCCGCCAGCGGGTCGGCGGCGGCGGCGAGCGCCGATTCGACATCGCGGGCCTGCGCTTCCGTCTCCTCGACCGTCGTCGCCATGCGGGCGCGCGATTCGTCGAGCGCCGCGCGGCGGCTGGTGAGGCGTCCGGCCTCGCGTTCGACGGCGGCGAGG
>JAEWAD010000315.1 GCA_023391905.1 Pseudomonadota bacterium
GCATAGACGCGGCTCTCGACCGCCCAGCCGTCGAGCTTCACGTTAGCCTGTGTGATCGCGAGCTTCTCGCCGAAGGCTACCCGGATCATCTGCTCGACAAGATCGATGCCGGTGATCATCTCCGTCACCGGATGCTCCACCTGCAGGCGGGTGTTCATCTCGAGGAAGAAGAAGCTCTTGTCCTGGCCGGCGACGAACTCGACGGTGCCGGCGGAATCGTAGCCGACCGCCTTGGCCAGCGCGACGGCCTGCTCGCCCATCGCCTTGCGGGTCGCGGCGTCGAGCAGCGGCGACGGCGCCTCCTCGATGACCTTCTGGTTGCGGCGCTGGATCGAGCATTCGCGCTCGCCGAGATAGATCGCGTTGCCGTGCTTGTCGGCGAGAAGCTGGATCTCGATGTGGCGCGGATTGACGATGAACTTCTCGATGAAGACACGGTCGTCGCCGAAGGAGGAGCGCGCCTCCGAGCGCGACAGGCGGAAACCCTCGCGCGCCTCGGCGTCGGAATGGGCGATGCGCATGCCCTTGCCGCCGCCGCCGGCCGACGCCTTGATCATGACCGGATAGCCGATCTCGCGGGCGATGGTGACCGCTTCGTCCTCGTCCTCGATGATGCCGAGATGGCCGGGCACGGTGGAGACCTTTGCGGCGGCAGCCACCTTCTTGGAGGCGATCTTGTCGCCCATCGACTCGATCGCCGCCGCGTTCGGCCCGATGAAGACGATGCCGTTGGCGACCAGCGCCTCGGCGAAGGCGGCGCGCTCGGAGAGGAAGCCGTAGCCAGGATGGATGGCATCGGCGCCGGTCTGCTTGGCGGCGGCGATGATCCGGTCGATCAGCAGATAGGACTGCGCCGCCGGCGCCGAGCCGATATGCACCGCCTCGTCCGCCATCTCGACATGCAGCGCGTCGCGATCCGCGTCGGAGTAGACCGCCACCGTCCCGATCCCCATGCGTCGCGCCGTCTTGATGATGCGGCAGGCGATCTCGCCACGGTTGGCGATCAGGATCTTGTTGAACATGGGTACTCCTCGCGACGGCAGATGGCCGATCAGGCCTGATGGTTTCTAGGCCTTCTGCCGGCGAGCGGCAATCACGCTGGCGGCTCCGGCGCGCCTCTGCGGCGAACCGGCGCCCGACAATTCGTTGACAGGGCAGCGCGTTTGGGTCCTGTAACGCCTTGCGGCCCCGAGGTCGCGTGAATCGCTTCTTCAGCCAAGAGTTCCGCGATGGCGCCTGCCGCCCCCATCGACATTGATCGCCTCGACCGCCGCACGAGCGGCCGCAGCCTGATCATGGGCATCCTCAACGTGACGCCCGACAGCTTCTCCGACGGCGGCGATCATGCCGAGGGCGAGGCCGCCGTCGCGCACGCCGCACTGCTCGTCGCCGAGGGGGCCGACATCATCGATATCGGCGGCGAATCGACCCGCCCCGGCGCGGCGGAAGTCGACGCCGAGACGGAGCTCGGCCGCGTCGTTCCGGCGATCCGCGCGGTCGCCGCCCGCACCAGCGCGCTGATCTCGATCGACACCTACAAGGCTGCGGTCGCCGAGCAGGCTCTGGCCGCGGGCGCGAAGATCGTCAACGACGTCTGGGGCCTGCAGCGCGAGCCGGAGATCGCCCGCGTCGCCGGCGCGCATGGCGCCGCCGTCATCGTCAGCCACTGGGAGCGCGAGACCTATTCGCCGGCGACGATCCTCGATGCGATGCAGCGCTTCTTCGACCGCTCGATCGCGCTGGCGCGCGCCGCCAATATTCCCGATCACCGCATCGTGCTCGACCCCGGCATCGGCTTCGGCAAGAACATGGCCGAGAACCTGCTGATCCTGGACCGGATCGACGAGATCGTCGCGCGCGGCTTCCCCGTCCTCCTCGGCGTATCGCGTAAGCGCTTCATCGGCGAGATCACCGGCCGGGAGCCGAAGGACCGTCTCGCCGGCACCATCGCCACCAATGTCCTGGCCGCCGCCAAAGGCGTATCGGCCTTCCGCGTGCACGACGTCGCCGCCCACCGCGACGCCCTCGCCGTCACGGACGCCATCCTTTCGAGCCGCGAACACTCATGACCGACCGCATCTTCATCAACGACCTGCGCTTCTACGGCTTTCACGGCGTCCTGCCGGAGGAGGCCGTGCTCGGCCAGCGCTTCCGCGTCGACATCGTCGCCGAACTCGACCTCTCCGCGGCCGGGCGCACCGACGACCTCACCAAGACGGTTCACTATGGCGAAATGGCCATGCTGATCGAGGAGATAGGCCGGACGCAGCGCTACAAGCTGATCGAGGCTCTGGCGGAAGCGATGGCCGACGCGATCTTCGACGCCTATCGGCGGGTCGATCGACTGACGGTCCGCATCACCAAGCCGGAAGCGCCGATCCCGCTCACCACCGGCGTCATCGCCGTCGAGATCGAGCGGGAGCGCAAGCGTGACTGAAGCCTGCGTGACGGAAGCCTTCCTGGGTCTCGGCAGCAATCTCGGCGACCGGGCCGCTACTCTGCGCGCCGCCATCACCGCCCTCGACGCCGCGCCGGGCGTGCGTGTGACGCGCATCTCCTCGCTCTATGAGACGCCGCCCTGGGGGCCGGTGCCGCAGGGCCCCTACCTCAATGCCTGCATCGGCGTCGAGACCACGCTGTCGGCCCGCGCGCTGCTGGAACTCGGCCTCGCCATAGAGCGCGACCATGGCCGCGAGCGCGCGATCCGCTGGGGACCGCGCACGCTCGACATCGATCTGCTGCTCTATGGATCCGACCATGTCGACGAGGACGGCCTGATCGTGCCGCATCCGCGCATGGCCGAGCGCGCCTTCGTGCTGGTGCCGCTTTCGGAGATCGCGCCGGAGCTCGAGATCGGCGGTCGCCCGATCCCGCAGCTGCTCGAGGGGCTCGACGCCTCCGAGATCGTGCGGATCGGCCCGATTCCCGCCTAGCAGCGTCCCTGCCTCAGGAAGCCATGCCGCTCAGAGCGGCATGGTGTTGTGCTTCTTCCAGGGGTTCTCGAGTTCCTTGTTGCGCAGCAGGCGAAGGCCGCGCGCGATCCGCCGCCGCGTCGAATGCGGCATGATCACCTCGTCGATATAGCCGCGCTCGGCGGCGACGAAGGGCGACAGGAACCGGTCCTCATATTCCTTGGTCCGCGCCGCCAGTCCTTCCGCGTCGCCGTTCGCGGCGCGGAAGATGATCTCAACCGCGCCCTTGGCGCCCATCACCGCGATCTGCGCCGACGGCCAGGCATAGTTCAGATCGCCGCGCAGATGCTTCGACGCCATGACGTCATAGGCGCCGCCATAGGCCTTTCGCGTGATGACGGTGATTTTCGGCACCGTCGCCTCGCCATAGGCGAAGAGCAGCTTGGCGCCGTGCTTGATCAGCCCGCCATATTCCTGTGCCGTGCCCGGAAGGAAGCCCGGCACGTCGACGAAGGTGACGATCGGAATGGAAAAGGCGTCGCAGAAGCGGACGAAGCGCGCCGCCTTGCGCGAGGCGTCGCTGTCGAGAACGCCGGCGAGCACCATCGGCTGGTTGGCGACGAAGCCGACTGTGCGGCCCTCGACGCGGCCGAAGCCGGTGACGATGTTCTTGGCGAAAGCGGCCTGGATCTCGAAGAAGTCGCCCTCGTCGACCGTCTTCAGGATCAGTTCCTTGATGTCGTAGGGCTTGTTCGGATTGTCCGGCACCAGCGTGTCGAGCGACATCTCGATGCGGTCGCCCGCGTCGTAGCAATCGATCTCCGGGATATCGCCGTCATTGTTGAGCGGCAGGAGGTCGACCAGCCGGCGCATCTCGAGCAGCGTCTCGACGTCGTTGTCATAGGCGCCGTCGGCGATCGACGAGCGCGTCGTGTGCACGGTGGCGCCGCCCAGTTCCTCGGCCGTGACCGTCTCGTTGGTCACCGTCTTCACGACATCCGGGCCGGTGACGAACATGTAGCTCGAATCCCGCACCATGAAGATAAAGTCGGTCATGGCGGGCGAATAGACGTCGCCGCCGGCGCAGGGGCCCATGATGACGGAGATCTGCGGGATGACGCCCGAGGCCAGGATGTTGCGCTGGAACACCTCGCCATAGCCGCCGAGCGCCGCAACGCCCTCCTGGATGCGGGCGCCGCCGGCGTCGAACAGGCCGATGATCGGCGCCCGATTCTTCAGCGCCATGTCCTGGATCTTCATGATCTTGCCGGCATGCGCTTCCGACAGCGAACCGCCGAAGACGGTGAAATCCTTGGCGAAGACGAAGACGGTGCGGCCGTTGACCGTGCCCCAGCCGGTCACGACGCCATCGCCGGGGATCTTCGTCTTCTCCATGCCGAAATCGGTGCCGCGGTGCTCGACATACATGTCGAACTCCTCGAACGAGCCCTCGTCGAGCAATACCTCCAGGCGCTCGCGCGCCGTCAGCTTCGCCTTGGCGTGCTGCGCCGCGATGCGCTTCTCGCCACCACCGAGGCGCGCCTCGGCCCGCCGCTTCTCGAGTTCAGCCAGCACGTGCTTCAACGGCTTTCTCCTATGCCCGGGCGGCGAGAACCAGCGCCGCGGCCTGCATCTCGCGCCAGCGCGCGGCCCGCCGCGCGCTCGCTTCCTCATCCTCGCCCCAGAGCGAGATCTGATAGTCCTCGTCGATATGGGCGAGCGACCATGCCTCCTCGGCGGAGAGGCGGCCATGCAGCAGCGCCAGCGCCAGCACGGCCGAGCCGGTCAGCGTCGTCACGGTGTTGAGCGCCGCGATCCGGAAAACGTCCTGCGAACCAATCGCCGCGTCGACGGCCGCGATCGTCTCGGGGAACTGGTCGACATGGACAATGCCGGCCGCCAGCATGAAGCGGGCATGGAAGCGCTGCTGCATCCAGTCGAGCAGCGGCCCCCACTTCTCCTGCTGCAGCTCGGCCAGCCGCTCCGGCGCGTCGGCGCGATAGCAGAGGAGATCCGAGCCGGCATAGCGGAGGATTTCCGCGCGGGTCTCGTCCATCGTGTTGGCGACGCCGTCGACGGTAGAGTTGGCCAGACGCGTCAGCGGCATGGTCGAGGGCTTGATGAACTCGCCCTGCGCCGCCCACTCCGCCACGATCGCCGCGGCGATCGCCTCGTCGGCGACCACCAGGCGCGCCTTGCCGGGCGTGCGCACGGCGCGGCCATCGAGCCTTATGACGAAACCGCCCTCTTCGGCCGGCGCATAGTCGGCCGCCTCGTAGAAGCGCTTCGGCAGGACCGGCGCGTCGAGCTTTTCGGGGATCTTGCGCGGCGCGTCGGCCGCCTCGTCGCCCGTGTCGCCCAGATCGGCGAGCCTGCCACCAGGCTCCTTGCCCGCGCCCTTGCCGCTCTCACTCATCGTCTTCGCCCGTATCACCGAGATCCTTGTCGAAGCCGAGCAGGTTCCAGCTCTGCACCATGTGCGGCGGCAGCGGCGCCGTCACGTCGAGCACGCCATTGCCGGAGGGATGCGGGATGATGATCCGGCGCGCATGCAGATGCAGCTTGTTCTGGATGCCGCCCGGGAAATCCCAGTTGATGTCCGCCTCGAAATATTTCGGATCGCCGATGATGGGATGGCCGATATGGGCGGCATGGGCGCGCAGCTGGTGCGTGCGGCCGGTCACGGGGCGCATGGTCAGCCAGGCGAGGCCCTGCCCCGCGACGTCGACCACCGAATAGAGCGAGACGGCGTGGCTCGCATCGTCCTCGCCATGGCGCGCGATCTTCATCTTGTCGCCCGAGGGGCCGCCATCGCGGGCAAGCCAGGTCGAGACGCGGCCCTGCGGCGGACGCGGCACGCCCTTCACCAGCGCCCAGTAGATCTTCTTGGTCGTGCGCGCGCGGAAGCTGGCCGAGAGCTTCGAGGCCGCGAGGCGCGTCTTCGCCACCACCAGCACGCCGGTCGTCTCGCGGTCGAGGCGATGCACCAGGCGCGGCTTCTGGTCCTTGGTGTCGCGCAGCGCCTCCAGCATGCCGTCGACATGCGTCGTCAGGCCGGAACCGCCCTGCACGGCCAGGCCCTGCGGCTTGTTGAAGACGTAGACGTGGTCGTCCTCGTAGAGGCACATCGCCATCAGCGCGGCGGCGGCGCTGCCGCGCGCGCCGAGCGGACGGGCGACATGCGGGCTGCCTCCGGCGGAGTCGACGCCGAGCGGCGGAATGCGCACCACCTGGCCCGGATTGACGCGATCATTGGTCTTGGCGCGGCCGCCATCGACGCGCACCTGGCCGGAGCGCAGCAGCTTCTGCAGATGGCCGAACGACAGGCCCGGATAGTGATCCTTGAACCAGCGGTCGAGGCGCATGCCGGCCTCGTCGGGGCTGACGGTCTTGTTGACGATGCTCGCCATGGAAAAGTCCTTCTCTTGAAGGCGCCTCATATCACCCGGCGAGCGTCCTGACGAGCCAAAGCCCAGCAAACAGCGCAAGAACCGACACGACCAGCGACGCCATCGCATAGATCAGCGCGCTTCCGGTCTCGCCGCGCTCGAGCAGGACCGCGACGTCGAGCGAGAAGGTCGAGAAGGTGGTGAAGCCGCCGAGCACGCCGGTCGTCAGGAAGAGGCGCGCATGCTGCGTCCAGTTCAGCCCGTCGCGAAAGGCAAAATAGCCGGCGGCAAGCCCCATCACGAGTGAACCGACCACGTTCACCGTCAGCGTGCCCCAGGGAAAATTCGTGCCGACCAGTCGGGCGGCGCCGACATTGACGCCGTGGCGCAGCACCCCGCCAAGGCCAGCCCCGACAAAGACCAGCAGGATGGGAAGCATCGACATCTCCTAGTGACCGGCGCTGACGGATTCCGCGAGCACGCGATTGGGGAGCGGGCCGCCCGCCTCGAACGCGGCGATGTTGCCGAGCGTCGTCGCGCTGATCGCACCAAGCGCCTCGGCGGTCAGGAATGCCTGATGGCCGGTGACGAGGACATTCGGGAAGGTCAGCAGGCGCTGGAAGACGTCGTCCTGGATGATCTCGTTGGAGAGGTCCTCGAAGAACAGGTCCGCTTCCTGCTCGTAGACGTCGAGCGCCACGCCACCGACCTTGCCGCTCTTCAGCCCCTCGACCAGCGCCTGGGCGTCGATCAGCGCGCCGCGGCTGGTATTGACGAGCAGGAAGCCCGGCCGCGCCCGCGCGATCGCCTCGGCATCGACGATGTGGTGGGTCTCCGGCGTCAGCGGGCAATGCAGCGTCAGGATGTCGGCTTCCGCCACGATCTCGGTCGGCGAGCGGTACTCGATGCCGATCTCGACGAGCGCCGGATCATGCCACTGGTCATGGGCCAGCACGCGGCAGCCGAAGCCGAGCTTCAGGCAGCGGGCGACCAGCGCGCCGATGCGGCCCGTGCCGATGACGCCGACCGTCTTGCCGAAGAGATCGGAGCCGATCAGCCCGTCGAGCGAGAAATTGTTGTCGCGCACCCGCGCCCAGGCGCGTGGGATCCGCCGGTCGAGCGCCAGCAGCAGCGCGACGGTGAACTCGGCGACCGCATGCGGCGAATAGGCCGGCACGCGCACCACGTCGATGCCCAGTTCGCCGGCGGCGACGAGGTCGACATTGTTGAAGCCGGCGCAGCGCAGCGCCACCAGGCGCATGCCGCGCGCGGCGAGGTCGGTCAGGAGCGCGCGGTCGAGATAGTCGTTGACGAAGACGCAGACCGCCGGAAAGCCATCGGCCAGCGGCGCGGTCGTACGGTCGAGGCGCGGCTCGAAGAACACGAGGTCGTGCCCGAAGCCGACATTCGCCTCCGTCAGGAATTGCCGATCGTAGGGCTTGGTGCTGAAGACGGCGACACGCATGGCGAGAAGAGCCCCTAGTCCTGTTCCGCGAATTCTCCGAAGAGCTTAAGCCCTTCGATCCAGGTCGCGCCATCCTGCTTGACGACGGTTCGCGGCGCCACGCCCGCCTCGCCGGCGAGTGCCGCTGCCAGAGCCTCGGAATGGGTGACGACCCAGACCTGCGT
>JAEWAD010000367.1 GCA_023391905.1 Pseudomonadota bacterium
ATTCCCTCCCCCTTGTGGGGAGGGTCAGGGAGGGGCTACCTCCTCCCCCTTGAAAGACGGACCTGCCCTTGCTCAGTATCGCCAACGCCCGAGGCCGGCGCTGGTACCCCCACCCCGCCCACCCCGCAACGGGGCGGGGGCCAAACAAGCCACCGAGAAAAGAGACTTCCGATGTCCCTTCCCCGCCCCTATTGGCACGAGATGCAGGCCCCCGACTTCCTGGGCGGCGACAAGGACTGGATCGCGGTCCTGCCGGTCTGCGCCATCGAGCAGCACGGCCCGCATCTGCCCGTCTTCACCGACGCCTGCATCGGCGAGGGCATGATGAAGCGCGTCGTCGAGATGCTGCCGGAAGGCCTGCCCGCGACCTTCCTGCCGGTGCAGTCGGTCGGCAAGTCGAACGAGCACATCTCCTCGCCGGGCACGCTCACCTTCACCTGGGACACCGTCATCCGCATGTGGCTCGAGATCGGCGACAGCATCGCGCGGGCCGGCGTCAGGAAGCTGGTCATCGTCACCTCGCATGGCGGCAACATCCCGGCCGCCGAAATCATCGCCCGCGAGCTGCGCATCAAGTACGACATGCTGGTGGTCACCACCGGCTGGACCGCCGTCGGCGAGCCCGAGGGCATGGTGCCGGACGAGGAATATCTCTACGGCATCCATGGCGGCGACGTCGAAACCTCGATCATGCTGCACTTCCGCCCCGACCTCGTGAAGATGGACAAGGCCGAGGATTTCCGCTCCAGCCAGCTCGAGCTGCTGAAGGAATTCAAGCGCCTGCGCTTCCACGGCGCGCCGGCACGCGCCGCCTGGAAGGCCCAGGACCTGAACCCGAAGGGCGCCGTCGGCAACGCCTCGCGCGCCACCGCCGAGCGCGGCCGCCAGATGGTCGACTACCAGGCGGCAGCCTTTGTCGAGCTGCTCGAGGAGATGGCCCGCTTCGACCTCGCCCGGCTCTGGAAGGCGCCCGCCTGACATCCGGCGGAATCGTGATCTCGACCTAGGAAAACGCTTGGGCATGCCGCGACCCTGTTGCTAGCATGTCCGGCGTTGCGACGGCGCGGGACCGGGCGCATGTCCGGGGGGCCGGCGTGGTCGAGATCGTCATTTCCGAATTCATGCACAAGAACGCGGTCGCGGATCTCTCCCGCGACTTCGAGGTGCTCTACGAGCCAACGCTGGGCATGGACCCGCTCGGGCTGGCCAAGGTCATCCGCCAGGCCCGCGCGCTGCTGATCCGCGACCGGACCGTCGTCGACATCCCGCTGATCGCCCGCGCCAATGCGCTCCGCGTCGTCGGCCAGATCGGCGCGCTTTCCGACAACATCGACATGCGCAGCTGCGAGGCGCGCGGCGTCTCGGTCGTGCGCGCGCCCGACCAGATGGCGGACGCGGTCGGCGAGTATGTCATCGCCGCCGCCATGATGCTGACCCGCGGCGCCTTCTTCGCCGCCCGCGACGTGATGGCCGGCAAATGGCCGCGCGGCCACCTGCTCGGCCGCGAGATCGGCGGCCGCACGCTCGGCCTCGTCGGCCTCGATTTCGGCGCCCGGGCGGCCGCGACGCGGGCCCGTGCCCTCGGCATGCGGGTGATCGGCTGGGATCCGCTGCTGAAGCCGAGCCATCCGGCCTGGAACGAGATCGAGCCGGCGGAGTTCGACCCGCTGCTTGCCGAAGCCGACGTGGTCAGCGTCCATCTGCCGGCCCGGCCCGAATTCATCGGCAAGCTCGGCACGGCGGCGCTGGCACGGCTGAAGCCGACGGCCGTCCTGCTGTCGCTCGGCGGCGGCGGCGTTGTCGACGAGGCGGCGGTCGCCAACATGCTGGCGATCGGCCGGCTGCGTGGCGCCGCCTTCGACGGTTTCGAGACGGAGCCGCTGACCAGCGAGGCCGGCTCGATCTTCGCGGCCGTCCCCAACCTTATCCTGACGCCCCGCATCGCCGACCTGACGCTGGAATCGCACCAGCGCTCCTCGGCCGCCATCGTTGCCAAGGTGCGCGGCGTGCTCGATCCTTGATCAACTGGAAAAATCCCTCTTGCATTCGGAACGCGCCTCGGCTGGATTGAGGCTTTCCCGCCTGAGAGAGGTTCTAAGAAAAGGAACCCCAGCTGCCAGGCGGATTTAAAGCGCTTTGAAGCGCAAGTTCAGGGGAGTTCAGCATGAAAACCTTTGCCCGCCTGCTGACGGCGACGATGCTCGTAGCAGGCCTCGCATCGGCCGCGGAAGCCAAGACCCTCGTCTACTGCGCCGAGGGCAGTCCCGAGAATTTCAATCCGCAGATCAACACCACCGGCACGTCGCTCGACGCGGCCCGCCCGGCCTATAACCAGCTGGTGCAGTTCGAGCCGGGCTCGACCAACGTCATCCCGGCGCTGGCCGAAAAGTGGGACATCTCGGAAGACGGCAAGGAAATCACCTTCCACCTGCGCAAGGGCGTCAAGTTCCACTCGACCAAGAACTTCACCCCGACGCGCGACTTCAACGCCGACGACGTGATCTTCTCGTTCGAGCGCCAGTGGAAGCCGGACAACCCGTTCCACAAGGTTTCGGGCGGCGCCTATGACTATTTCAACGACATGGGCATGCCGGACCTGCTGAAGTCGATCGACAAGGTCGACGACTACACGGTCAAGTTCACGCTGACCCGCCCTGAGGCGCCCTTCCTGGCCAATCTGGCCATGGACTTCGCGACCATCATGTCGAAGGAATTCGCCGACGCCATGCTGGCGGCCGGCACGCCGGAGCAGGTCGACCAGGTGCCGGTCGGCACCGGCCCGTTCTCCTTCGTCGCCTACCAGAAGGACTCGGTGATCCGCTACAAGCCCTTCCCCGACTACTGGGGCGGCCAGCCGAAGATCGACGGCCTCGTCTTCGCGATCACCAAGGATCCGACGGCGCGCTGGTCGAAGCTGCAGAAGGGCGAATGCCACATCATGCCCTATCCGAACCCGGCCGACCTCGAGGCCATCGGTAAGGATCCGAACATCAACCTGCTGCAGCAGCCCGGCCTCAACATCGGCTACCTCGCCTTCAACGTCGAGAAGAAGCCGTTCGACGACAAGCGCGTCCGCCTGGCGATGGCCCACGCCATCGACAAGAACGCGATCCTCAAGGACGTCTATCTCGGCGCCGGCCAGTCGGCCAAGAACCTGATCCCGCCGACGATCTGGGGCTACAACGACGCCGTCGTCGACTATGAGTACGACCCGGAGAAGGCCAAGGCCCTGCTGAAGGAAGCCGGCCTCGAGGGCGGCTTCGAGACCGATCTCTGGTGGATGCCGGTGCAGCGGCCGTACAACCCGAACGCCAAGCGCATCGCCGAGATGATCCAGGCCGATCTCGCCAAGCTCAACATCAAGGCCAATCTCGTCTCCTACGAGTGGGGCGAGTACCGCAAGCGCATGCAGGCGGGCGAGCACCAGATGGGCCAGCTCGGCTGGACCGGCGACAATGGCGATCCCGACAACTTCTTCTTCCTGCTCTCCTGCGAGGCGGCGCGCCCCGGCGGCCAGAACCTCTCCAAGTGGTGCAACAAGGAGTTCGACGATCGCCTGAACAAGGCCAAGTCCATCTTCGACAAGGCGGAGCGCACCAAGCTCTACGAAGAGATGCAGGTCATCCAGCGCGACGACTATCCGATGATGCCGATCGCCCACTCGGTCGTGTTCGAGCCGGTGCGCAAGGAAGTGAGCGGCTACAAGGTCAGCCCGCTCGGCCGGCATGAATTCACGGATGTCGAGCTGAAGTAACGGCTCGGAAGCGAGATCGGAGCGGGCGGCGGCGACGCCGTCCGCTTCGGTCATCCATCTAGGACCAGGCGGCGCAGGCTCTGCGCGCGCCCACCACGGGTCCCCAAAATGCTCGGTTTCGTTGTCCGACGAGTCCTGCTCGTCATCCCGACCTTCATCGCGATCGCCTTCCTGACCTTCATCGCCATCCGCCTCGTGCCCGGCGACCCGATCGAGGTGCGCACCGGCGAGCGCGGCATCTCGCCGGAACGGCTCGCCCAGTTCCGCCACGAGCTCGGCCTCGACCAGCCGGTCTGGAAGCAGTTCCTCGACTATCTCTGGCAGCTCGCGCACGGCAATTTCGGCACGTCGATCTCGACGCATGCGCCGGTGCTGACGGAGTTCCTGACGCTGTTCCCGGCGACGCTGGAGCTCGCCATCAGCGCCATGCTGTTCGCCACCATCCTCGGCATTCCGGCCGGCGTCATCGCCGCCACCCGGCGCGGCACCTTCATCGACTACACGCTGATGGGCGCGGCGCTGACGGGCTTCTCCATGCCGATCTTCTGGTGGGGCCTGCTTCTCGTCCTGTTCTTCTCGGTCAATCTCGGCTGGACCCCGGTCTCCGGCCGCATTGACCTGCTCTATTATTTCGAGCCCGTCACCGGCTTCATGCTGATCGACAGCTGGCTGTCCGGCGAGGAAGGCGCGTTCCGCTCGGCGGTGATGCACCTGATCCTGCCGGCCATCGTGCTCGGCACCATCCCGCTCGCCACCATCGCCCGCATGACCCGCTCGGCCATGCTGGAGATCCTCGGCGAGGACTATGTCCGCACGGCCCGTGCGAAAGGCCTGTCGCCGTTCCGCGTCGTCGGCTTCCATGCGCTCCGCAACGCGCTGATCCCGGTGGTGACCGTGATCGGCCTGCAGGTCGGCGCGCTGATGGCCGGCGCGGTTCTGACCGAATACATCTTCTCCTGGCCTGGCATCGGCACCTGGCTGATCGAATCGATCAACCGTCGCGACTATCCGGTTCTGCAGGGCGGCATCCTGCTCGTCTCCGGCATCGTCATCCTGATCAACATCCTCGTGGACCTGCTCTACGGCGTGCTCAATCCGAGGATCCGCCATGCCCGCTGACCGCACCGTGACCGCCGCCGCGCCGAAGGTGAAGGCGCCGCCCGGCCCCTTCGTCGCCTTCTTCCGCGACTTCTCCGAGAACCGCGCGGCGCTGGTCGGCCTGATCATCCTGTCGCTGCTCGTCTTCGTCGCGATCTTCGCCAACTTCCTGGCGCCCTATTCGCCCTACGAGCAGTTCCGCGAGTTCGTCCGCACCCCGCCGGCCTGGGCCGAGGGCGGCAACAGCGCCTTCCTGCTCGGAACCGACGAGATCGGCCGCGACATGCTCTCGCGCCTGATCTTCGGCGCCCGGCTGTCGCTGTTCATCGGCCTCTCGGTCGTCGTCGCCTCGATGGCGGTCGGCATCGTGCTCGGCCTCGTCGCGGCCTTCGCGCCGGGCTGGCCGTCGATCGTCATCATGCGGGCGATGGACGTGATCCTGTCGGTGCCGAGCCTGCTGCTCGCCATCGTCATCGTCGCGATCATCGGCCCGAGCCTGACCAACACGATCATCGCCATCACGGTGGTCTACCTGCCCTATTACGTCCGCCTCGTGCGCGCCTCGGCGCTGCAGGAAAAGACGCGCGACTATGTGACGGCGGCGCGGGTCGGCGGCGCCGGCACGCTCCGCATCATGTTCAAGACGGTGCTGCCGAACTGCATGGCGCCGATCATCGTGCAGGCGGCGCTGACCATCTCGAACGCCATCCTCGAGGCCGCGGCGCTCGGCTTCCTCGGCCTCGGCGCCCAGCCGCCCTCGCCCGAAT
>JAEWAD010000480.1 GCA_023391905.1 Pseudomonadota bacterium
GGCGTGCGCCTGCGCGTGATCGGCGATCGCGCCAAGCTGGCTCCGGACATCGTCACCTTGATCGACAATGCCGAAGCGATGACACGCGACAATCAGGGGCTGACGTTGATCGTCGCGCTGAGCTACGGCAGCCGTGCCGAACTCGCCGCGGCGGCGCGCGCGATCGCCCAGTCGGTCCGCGAGGGAAGACTGTCCGTCGACGCGATCGACGAGGCCCTGGTCGAGCGATTCCTCACCACCGCCGGAATTCCGGATCCGGACCTGCTGATCCGCACCAGCGGCGAGAAGCGGCTGAGCAACTTCCTGCTGTGGCAGTCGGCGTACACGGAACTCGTGTTCGTCGATACGCTGTGGCCCGATTTCACGAAGCAGGATCTGGAAGACGCGATTCGCGAATTCCAGCGCCGCGAAAGGCGATACGGCGCCTCCAGTGCCTAGCGCGGAATGGGCCAGCGGCCTCCGGCTGCGCGTCATCTCGTCCGTCGTCATGGTCGCGGCGGCCCTGATCGCCGTATCGGCCGGGCCGATCATATTCGCGCTGTTCATCATCGCCGGCGTCGTGGTGCTTGCGTGGGAGTGGGTGAGGCTGACGGGCGAGGGGCGCTTCGGTGCGACCGGGGCGGCATTGGCCTTCACCGTCGTCGTGATCGTGGCGTCGGCCATCGCGAACCGGCCCGCGCTCGCCCTCGTCGGTGCAGCGATCGCAAGCGTCATCGTCTACATCTTCGCCCGGCGCAGTGGCCGCGAGCATCCGCGCTGGATTGCGGCGGGCCCGCTCTATATCGGACTGCCCGCCGTGGCGCTGATCTGGCTGCGCGATGATGACGAGCAAGGGCGGCAGCTCATCCTGTGGCTCATGCTGACGGTCTGGGCCACGGATATCGGTGCCTTCTTTGCCGGCCGCCTGATCGGTGGGCCGCTGCTCGCCCCGCGGATTAGCCCGAAAAAGACATGGGCGGGGCTGATCGGCGCCATGGTCAGCGCCGGAATCGTCGGCGCCGTGGCGAGTGCCGTCGATTTGCAGGCACCTGCCACCGTGCTCCTCGCGGCCGCTGGTGCTATTCTGGCCATCGTCGCGCAGGCCGGCGACCTCGGCGAATCCTGGGTCAAGCGTCGCTTTGGCGTGAAGGATTCGAGTCAGATCATTCCGGGCCATGGCGGTCTGTTCGACCGTGTCGACGGCCTGATCGCAGCAGCGGTCGTGCTCGCGCTTTGGCAATGGATCAGCGGCGGAGGCTTGGCATGGCGGTAGCCCTCGCGCCTTCTGTGGCGCCGCGCAGCGTAACGATCCTCGGTTCGACCGGCTCGGTCGGGTGCAGTACGGTCGATCTCATCGCCCGGCATCCGGAGCAGTTCGTCGTCGAGGCGCTCACTGCCCGCGAAAATGTCGGACGCCTCGCCGAGCAGGCGAGGCAGCTCAGCGCCAAGCGTGCCGTCATCGCCGATGAGAGCCATTACGCTGCTCTGCGGGACGCATTGGCCGGGACCGGGATCGAAGCGGCTGCGGGCCAGCAGGCCGTGGTGGAGGCTGCGAGCCAGCCGTCGGATTGGGTGATGTCGGCGATCGGCGGCGCGGCCGGGCTCGAGCCGACCCTGGCCGCTGTGCGGAGGGGCGCCATCATCGCGCTCGCCAACAAGGAATGCCTGGTCTGCGCCGACAAGCTGGTCATGGCTGAGATCCGCGAGCATGGCGCGACCCTGCTGCCGGTCGATTCGGAGCACCGCGCCATCTTCCAGGTCTTCGATTTCGTGCTGGCGGACCGGGTCGAGAAGATCATCCTGACCGCGTCAGGAGGGCCGTTCCGCAATGCCACGCTTGATCAGATGGGGCGCGCCACGCCCCAGGCCGCGGTCGCGCACCCCAACTGGTCGATGGGCGCCAAAATTTCGGTCGATTCGGCGACGATGATGAACAAGGGTCTCGAAATGATCGAGGCTTATCATCTCTTTCCGGTCCGGACTGATCAGATCGAGGTCGTGGTGCATCCGCAGTCGATCATCCACAGCATGGTTTCCTACCAGGACGGCTCGGTCCTGGCGCAGCTCGGCAGCCCCGATATGCGCACGCCGATCGCCTATGCGCTGGGCTGGCCGCGCCGGATGAGCGCGCCGGCGCAGCGACTCGACCTCGTGCAGCTTGGAAAGTTAACCTTCGAAGCGCCGGATACAGAACGATTTCCTGCCCTCAAGCTGGCACGGGAAGCCTTGCATCAGGGCGGCGGGGCGCCTACTATCCTTAACGCGGCCAACGAGGTTGCCGTGGCGGGCTTTCTGGCCGGGGCCATCGGGTTCCTGGATATCGCGCGGGGCGTGGAGCACGCCTTGAGCAAGATCGCGGCGCCGCCGCCTTCCTCGATAGCCGACGTCCATGCCTTGGACGCGGAAGCGCGCCGGGTTGCGGGCGAGTTCGGGTCGGCGTTCGCGCCTCGTCGCAAACAGGTCTCAGCCACTCTGGAACGTTAGAAAATGGATTTCATCAGTAGCTTCGGGTGGCACGTCGTCTGGTTCCTCGTCGTCCTAACCGTGCTCGTCTTCGTGCACGAATTGGGTCACGACTGGGTCGCACGTCGCAATGGCGTGCGGGTCGAAGTCTTCTCGATCGGGTTCGGCCCTGAGCTGTTCGGCTGGACGGACCGGGCAGGGACCCGCTGGAAGGTCAGCGCCGTGCCCCTAGGCGGCTACGTGAAGATGTTCGGGGATGCCGACCCGGCCAGCACGCCCGATGCCAACCTGGCGGAGATGACGGAAGCCGAGCGCTCCGTCTCGTTCCACCATAAGCGGCTCGGCCAGCGCGCCGCCGTCGTCGCGGCGGGGCCGATCGCCAATTTCCTCTTTGCCATCGTCATTTTCGCGGGCGTGTACACCGTCGTTGGTCAGCCCTTCACGCCGCCGGAGATCACCGGGGTGTCACCCGGAAGCGCTGCCGAAGAAGCCGGGTTGCAGCCGGGCGACCGCATCATCCGGATCAATGGCGTCGAGATCGAGCGCTTCGAGCAGATCCAGAAGATTATCCTGCTGAACCTTGATCGGCCGGTCGACCTCGTGGTCGTGCGCGATGGTCGCGAGCGCACGGTGACGGCGTCGCCGCGGATCGACGAGACCGCCGACAGCCGCGGCAATGTGATGCGCATGCCGCGCCTCGGAATCGTCGGAAAGAAGATGGAATTCGTGCGCCACGGGCCGCTCGAGTCGGTCTGGCGTGGCGTAGTGGAAACGTGGGTGCAGACGGTCGGCACCGTCCAGGCCCTCGGTCAGATCGTCACGGGCAAGCGCCAGACCGACGAGTTGGGCGGGCCGATCCGGATCGCCGAGATGTCGGGCGACGTGGCCCGCGGCGGGGCCGCCGCCCTGCTGAATTTCATGGCGATCCTCTCGGTCAATCTTGGCCTGATAAACCTGTTCCCGGTGCCGATGCTCGATGGCGGCCACCTGCTCTTCTATGCCGTCGAGGCGCTCCGGGGGCGTCCGCTTGGTCCGCGCGCGCAGGAATACGGTTTCCGCATCGGCCTTGTTCTGGTATTC
>JAEWAD010000369.1 GCA_023391905.1 Pseudomonadota bacterium
TCGTCGACCTTCACCACGCCTGAATAATAGGCGATCAGCTTCTCGGTCGGCGGGGGGGACTTCAGCCCCGCCGCGCCGCCGTCGCCGCCGGAGCGGAGGCGGCCGGGAACGCCCTGCATGCGGTCGATCAGCAGGCCGTAGAGGTCGCGGATCTCCATGCCGAGCCGGCGCTGGCTGAAATACCAGCCGTCCGGGTCGGGCGTCTTGAACTGGGTCAGGTTGAGGATGCCGACATCGACGGCCGCGACCGTGACATAGGCGTCCTCGCCTGCCTTCAGGTTGGCGAGCGTGACGGGGATGGTCAGCGGTCCGCGCGGCCGGATCTGCGCCTCGGCGCCGAGCTCGACGTCGATGCGGCGTTCGGCCGGATCGACCGGCACCCAGGCGAGGCCGAGCGCGCGCGACGGCATCCGCTTCGCCTGGACGTCCATCGGCCGGAACAAGGTGGCGGTGACATAGGCGCCCGGGCCCCAATTGGTCGTCACGTCGAGGTCGACGGTGGTGCCGCCCTCCGGCACATCGACCGTCTTCATGTCGATGACGCGGTCGTCGATCACCATGATCTGGGCGATGCCGGCGAAGCGCGGATCGAGGCGCAGCTTGGCGGTCTCGCCGGGCTTGTAGTTCTTCTTGTCGAGCGAGACGGTCAGCATGTCCGGCGTCTCGGACGCGGCCGAGGCATCGACATACCAGCCGGCGTCGAAGGCGTAGCTGGACGAGGTCGGTGTGTCGCCGGCGAGTGCCACCGTCAGGCGGAAGCGACCCCAGTTGACCTTGCTTTCGACCGTCGCCGGCTTGCCGGCCGTGAGGTCGACGGTACCGTTTGCGACGCGGGTCGCCGTGGTGATCGCCTCGTATTTCCAGGCGCCGTCGCGACGGTACCACTGGTAGTTCGTGTCGAGCTTCTCGATCGACCAGGCCGCGCCATCCGCGTCGATGCGCTGGCCGTCCGGACCGATGGCGATCAGCTCGAAGGAAGCCGCGCCGCCCTCCGGCACGCTGCCATCAAAGTTCGGCTTGATGCCGATATGCGGCTTGGTGCCGTCGGCCGGCAGCGTCATCCGCCGCTCGACCGCGCGGCCGTTGGTATCGGTGACGCGGACGATGATCTCGGCGTTGAAGAGCTTGGTCGTCTCCGGCAGGCCCGGCACGGTGGCGTCGAAGCTGGCGCGGCCGTCCTCGTCGGTGACGGCGCTGGCGCCGAGCGAATCCCGGACGCTCTCGACCGGATCGTCGGACAGGCCGAAAGAATAGCCCGGATAGTCGGGGCTGACGCTGGTCGGCGTCGCGATGATGTCGCCGTCGACGCCGAGGCCGATCGCGTTGGCGCCGTAGAGATATTTCGCGGTGAGCTCAATCGGGAAGGTGCCGCCCGAGGTGAGGCGCTCGGCGGTGGTCTTCAGTTCGAAGGCGACGCGTTCCGGCTCGAAATCGTCGACGAGCGCCGAGATCTCGGTCAGCGCCGCGCCATCGGGATCGGCATAGAGCTGGAAGCGCCAGGCGCCGCGCTGGGCGCCGTCGGGAATAGCGACGTCCTGGCTGTAGCCGCCCTGGCCCTCGTCGTCGAGCTTGGTGCGCAGGAACTCGACGCCGTCCGGGCGGTCGACGACCAGCGTCAGCGGCAGGCCGGAAACCGCCTTGGCCTGGCTGTCACGCAGCAGCGCGGTCAGGTGCACGGTCTCGCCGGGGCGGTAGATGCCGCGCTCGGAGGTGAAGAACGTGTCGAGCGCGCCCGGTGCCGGACGGCCGTCGACGCCGCGATCGGTCAGGTCGAACGCCGTCTTCTTCATGTCGAGGAAGGCGTAGTCGCCGGCCTCCGTCTGCGCGACCAGAAGCTGGGGCGCCATGCCGCCGGTGCCGCGCGCCAGGCCCGGCTCGAAATGGACATAGCCGTCGGCGCTGGTCGTCGCCTCGCCGAGGATCTCGTCATTGGTCGCGACGAGCTTCACCTTGACGCCCGGCAGCGCCTTGGCGGTGTTGAGTGAGCGGATGACGGCATGCACGCCGTCATTGCCGGAAAGCGCCGACAGGCCGAGGTCTGAGACGATGAACCACTGCGTCGCCAGGCTGTTGTAGTAGTCGTCGCTCGAGCCCTTGGTGGCGGCCTTGGCGGTGATGACGTAGACGCCGGGCTCGATCGTCTTGACCGCGTCGCCGATCGGGATCGCCGTGGTGATGCTCTCGTTCAGCTTGTTGCCGCCGACCTCGATCTGGCCCTTCCAGACCGAGGTTCCGGACTGGTTGGCGATCTGGCTGGCCGAATAGGTGTCGAGCTGGCGCAGGAAATTGCCGTCGCGCACCGCGATGGCGATGGAGCGATCGCCGATCCGGTAGACCTCGGCGTCGATCAAATCGGTGTTGATCGAGTCGATCGGGATCGAGGCACCCTGGCCGGCCGGCAGCACATAGGCGTTGCCGGCGAAGCCGACCCAGGGCGCGCGGTCGCGGATATAGCTCGAGACCTCGGCCATCTGCTGCAGCTTCTCGCCGTCGGCGGAGGGCAGGCCGGCACGGAAGCGCATCGTGTAGCGCTGGCCGTGCTTCAGTCCGTCGATGCAGATCTGGTTGTCCTGCGGCTCGACCGCGAGGCCCTTGCCGCCCTCGACGACGACGAAGTCGGAGAGCGTCGGGTCAGAAACGGGGAGGGGATCGGAGAACACGACGCACATGCGCGGCGAGGCGGCGTCGGCGTCGACCGTGTTGGAGACGATGCGGAAGCCGCGCTCGGCGATGAGCTTGTCGAAGGCGGCGCGCAGCTGCGGATCCTGCTTGTATTCGAGGCTCAGGCGATAGGCCTTGATCGCCGGCCTCCACATCTCCCGCTTTTCCAGCGCGCGGCCGAGCAGGCCGAGCGTCTGCGCCTGTTCGCCGGCGCCGTCGGCGCGCAGATAGGCGTTGATCGCGGCGGCGGAGGCGGCCGTCTGGACCTGCTGGCGCTCGCTGTAGTCGCTCGGGTCGCGCTCGAGCAGCGCGGCGGCGAAGGCGCGCCAGAGCGCCGGATCGTCCGGGGCGATGGCGAGCATGGCGCCGAGATCGCGCACGAGCTCCGTCGTGTTGCCGGTCTGGCGGGAGCGCTCCGCGCCCTGGCGGATCGTGTCGTAGCCGATGCCGTGCGAGGGATAGTCGCTGGCGAGCGAACCGAGCTGGCGCTTGGCCTCGTCGAAGGGCGAGGGGCCGAGGAAGGCGAGTTCCTCGATCCGCTTTTCCTCAAGCGCCTTGCCGATCGCCTTCACCGTGACGACGCGGCCGGCATTGGCGCCGGGGGCGACCGCGAGCGCGCCGAAATCGCTCTTCAGGAAGCACCACTTGGCCTTGGTGTTGTAGGTGAACGCCTTGCAGGACGGGTCGTCGGCGCAGGCCGAGGCGCAGGCCTTCTGCTCGACGTCCTTCAGCGTCTGGTAGTCGAAGCCCGGATAGTCGGCGTCGCGGCTGATGATGACGCGTCGAGCGCCGCTTTCCTGCGCGCTGGCCGATGTCGCCAGGCCGCCGAGGGAGAGCGTCAGCCCGAGCACGAGCCCCAGAATCCCGCCGATACCGCGCATGATTGTCTCCCGTACGCCGCCGTCTCGATAGCGCGGCAGTCTACGAGCCGCGCCCCTCGCCGTAAAGCGGCGGCCGGCGCCGGTGGACAACGCTAAGTACCTTGGAATGAATGGAAATTAGCCGCCACAGCAACGCCGTGTGATGGCGATCACAGAGTTGGGATCGCGCGATCTAGCGCTCGCCCAGCGCCGAGAGCGCCGTCACGGCGGCCGAGGCGCGGTTCTCGACGCCGAGCTTCTGGTAGACCTGCTCGAGGTGCTTGTTCACCGTGCGCGGCGACAGGCCGAGGATCTCGGCGATGTCGCGGTTCGACTTGCCGCGCGCGATCCAGAGCAGCACCTCGGCCTCGCGCTGGGTGACGGTGAACTGGCGGCGCAGCAGCGCCTCCTGGCCGCTGTCGTCCTCGCTCGACAGGCGGAACAGGAATTCGTCCTCGCCGGTCTTGCCGAGGAAGGCGAGCTGCAATTGCCGTCCGCCCTCGACGGGGATCGGGCCGGGCTGGCTCGTGCCGCCGCGCTCGCCGGCCGAGACGCGCAGCCAGATGCGGATGCTTTCCGGCAGGCGGATGTTGCCGTCCGGGCCTGGCAGCGTCGCTTCCAGCAGCTTCACCGCCTGCGGCGTGCACCAGCGGATCTCGCCCTCTCGGTTGGCGGCGAGCAAATAGCGGCCGGCCGTGTCGAGCGCCAGGCGCGCGCTCTGTGCCGTGCGGGCATTGGCGAGATGGACGCGGATCCGCGCCAGCAGCACGTCGAGCACGATCGGCTTGGTGACATAGTCGACGCCGCCCGCCTCCAGCCCCTCCAGCACGTGCTCGGTCTCCGACAGGCCGGTCATGAAGATGACGGGCACATGGGCGAGCGCCGTGTTCGCCTTCAGCCGGCGGCAGGCCTCGAAGCCGTCCATGCCGGGCATGACCGCGTCCATCAGCACGATGTCCGGCGTGATCCGCTCGACCAGCGTCAGCGCCCGCGCGCCGGATGTCGCGACCAGCACGGTGGCGCCGGAACGCTCCAGCGCCTCGGTCAAGAAGCTCAGCGTCTCCGGCGAATCGTCGATGACGAGGACGATGTCGCGGCCATGCGTCGTCTCACTCATGGCTCGCTCACCTCCTCCAGTGTCGCCTGGTAGCCGTCGAAGTCGAAATTCCGGAGGTGGCCGCGCAGCGCCGTCACGAAGGGCTGGTTGTCCGCGTTGGCGAAAAGCGCGTCCAGCTTCGCCTCGATGCCGCGGACATAGCCGATCTGGCCGAGGTCGAGAAGCTCGCGGACATGGTCGGCGCCGGGGCTGCGCAGGGGCGCCGCTTGCGGTTCGGGCCTCGGCGCCGGCGGCTCGTCGATCCAGTCGAGCTGCAGCAGCGCCTGGATGCGGTCGAGCAATTGCCGCACATCAAAGGGCTTCGGCAGCGCGGCGTCATGCGCGGCATCCTCGGCCGGCTCCGGCTGCATCTCGCCGAGGCTCGCCGACAGCATGACGATCGGCCCGGCATGGCCGTTTTCCCGGAGCTTCCGCGCCAGCTCGAAGCCGGTCATGCCGGGCATCGAGATGTCGAGCAGGAAAAGGTCGGGTCTTATGTCGGCCGTCAGCGCCAGGCAGGCGGGGCCGTCGGCGACGGCGAGCACGGTGAAGCCGAGCGGCTCGAGGATCTGGCGCACCAGCTCGCGATGATCGGGGTCGTCGTCGGCGACGAGGACGACCCGGCGCTGGCCCTGATAGCCGAACACCCGCTTTGCCGGAGGCGGCAGCGGCGCCGGCCGGTTGACGGCCGCCAGCATCACGCGGACCTCGAAACGGCTGCCTGCGCCCGGTGCGCTGGCGAGCCGGATGTCGCCGCCCATCAGCTGCGCCAGCATCTTGGTGATGGTGAGCCCGAGCCCGGTGCCGGGCGCGGCGAGGGCCTGGGCGCCGTTGCCGCGCTCGAACGGCTCGAAGATGCGGTCGAGGTCCTCGGCCGCGATGCCGGGTCCGGTATCCTCGACGGTAAGCGTCGCGATCTGGCTGCGATAGGCGACGCGGAAGGTGACGCTGCCTCGATCCGTGAACTTGATCGCGTTGGAGAGCAGGTTGACGAGGATCTGGCGCAGCCGCTTCTCGTCGGTCGTCACCACTTCCGGCAACTGCTCCGGCCGTTCGAAGCGGAAGACGAGCCCCTTCGCCTCGGCCTGGAAGCGGAACATGTCGACCAGCTGGTCGAGGAAATCGCCAAGGCGGATCTCGTCGCGCTGCAGGCGCAGCCGGCCCGTCTCGATGCGCGAGATCTCCAAGAGGCCGTCGATCAGGCCGGAGAGGTGCTCGGCGCTGCGGCGGATGACGCTGATATTGCCCTGGCGCGTCGGCGGGATCGACTCGTCGCGCTCCAGGATCTGGGCGTAGCCGAAGACGGCGTTGAGCGGCGTGCGCAGTTCGTGGCTGAGGCCGACGAGATAGCGGCTCTTCGCCTGGTTGGCGGATTCGGCCACTTCCTTGGCGCGCTGCAGCTCGGCGTCGGTCTTCCGGTGCGCCTCGATCTCGCGCAGCAGCAGCGTCGTCTGCCGCGCCGATTCCTCCTGCGCCACATGCCGGCTCTCGTTCGCCAGCACGAGGAACCAGGCGGCGATGCCGGAAACGATCAGGAGGATGAAGAAGGCGGCCCAGAGCGTCTGGCCGATGATGTCGCCAAAGCCGCTCTCGTGCACGCTGCGATACGACGTCGCCTGCACGTGGATCAGCAGCAACACCAGGCTGATCACCGCCATGAACAGCGTCAGCACGCCGGCATACTGCACGACGCGGGGGCCGACGCGGGCCGCGATCTCGGTCGGCAGGACCTTGGCGGCGGCGATGCTGACCTGGTTCTGCAGCCGCGCATGTGGCTTGCAGAGGTCGTGGCAGCGGGCATCGAGCGAGCAGCAGAGCGAGCAGATCGGGCCGGAATAGGCCGGGCAGTAGGCGGTGTCCTCGGGCTCGAAGAAGTGCTCGCAGACGGTGCAGCGGATCTCCTTCATTGCGTGCCAGTACGCACGCGGCTTGCGCGCGAGATAGTAGCGGCCGCCGGTGCCCCAGGCGATCAGGGGCGCCGCCACGAGCGCCACGCCGAGCGCGATGAACGGTGCGAAGGCCTGCGCCACGGCGCCGGCGAGGCCGATAGCCGCCATCAGGCCGAGCGCGGTGGCGATCGCCATGGCGCCGACGCCGACCGGGTTGATGTCGTAGAGATGGGCGCGCTTGAATTCGATCCCCGGCGGCGACAGGCCGAGCGGCTTGTTGATGGCGAGGTCGGCGACGATCGTGCCCAGCCAGGCGACGGCGACGACGGAGAACAGGCCGAGCGTCTGCTCCAGCGCCCGGTAGATGCCGAGCTCCATCAGGAGCAGGGCGATCGCGACGTTGAAGATCAGCCAGACGACGCGGCCGGGATGGCTGTGGGTCAGGCGGGAGAAGAAGTTCGACCAGGCGAGCGAGCCCGCATAGGCGTTCATCACGTTGATCTTGAGCTGCGAGACGACGACGAAGGCGGCCGTCAGGAACAGGGCCGCATCGGGCCAGGGCAGCACGTAGCCGAAGGCGACGACATACATTTGCGCCGGCTCGGCGGCGTGCTCGACCGGCACGCCGTGCCGCAGCGCCAGCACGGCGAGGAAGGAGCCGAACAGCAGCTTCGGCGCGCCGACCAGGATCCAGCCGGCGCCGGCGAGCAGCGTCGCGATGCGGCCGCGCTTGCCCTCGAGGCCCGTGGCGGGGAGGAAGCGCAGAATGTCGACCTGCTCGCCGATCTGCGGCATCAGGCCGAGGATGACGGAACAGGCGGCGCCGAGCGAGATCAGGCCGAAGGCCGGGTTCGCCTCCGTCGGCGCCGGGCCCGCGAAGGCGAGCCAGGCCGTGACGGCGCCGGGCTCCTGCCAGAGGATGAAGCCGACCGGCAGGATGTTGAGGATGATCCAGAGCGGCTGGGTGAAGATCTGGAAGCGGCTGATCCAGGTGATGCCGTGCGTCACCAGCGGGATGACGATGACAGCGCTCAATATGTAGCCGAGCCAGATCGGTATGCCGAAGGCGATCTCCAGCGCCGTCGTCATGATCGACGCTTCGATCGCGAACAGGATGAAGGTGAAGGTAGCGTAAATCAGCGAGGTGACGGTCGAGCCGATGTAGCCGAAGCCGGCGCCGCGGGTGAGCAGGTCGATGTCGACGCCGTAGCGCGAGGCGTAGCGGGCGATCGGCAGGCCGGTCAGCAGCAGCACGATGCCGACGATCGCGGTGGCATAGATCGTGGTGACGGTGCCGTGCGACAGCGTGATTGCGCCGCCGATCGCCTCGAGCGCCAGGAACGAGATGGCGCCGATCGCCGTCTGCGCGACGCGCGGCGTGGTCCAGCGGCGGGCGCTCTTGGCGGTGAAGCGGAGCGCGTAATCCTCCAGCGTCTGGTTGGCGACCCAGCGGTTGTAGTCGCGGCGGACGGGGAGGATCCGCTGTCGTCCGGCCATCGCGATCTGCTCATCTTCTGGGCTTGCCTAGTAATTGAGCGAAGATGCGCGATCCCGCGCTGCGGCGCAAGAGGAACGGTGGTGATTGGAGGCAGGAAGACCCTCACCCCAACCCTCTCCCGCGCGGGAGAGGGGGCTGATCGCGCACCGCTGGAGCGCGGCCGCCAGTCCCACGCTCGCCGTCATCCCGGCCCCCGAGCCGGGATCCATC
>JAEWAD010000490.1 GCA_023391905.1 Pseudomonadota bacterium
AACGGGCCGTTTCCGGCGACGAAGCCCGGCAGCGCCATGACGCGCCGTTCGATCACCGAGGCAACGTCCGCCGCGCTCGGCGCAGCTGCCTGGCCGTCGGTCAGGATCTCGAACTCGCGTCCCGCCATCGACATCGCCGAGGGCACCGGCCGGGCGAAGGCGTCGGCATAGGCGAGGCCGCCGCGTTCGGCGTCGAGATGGTCGAGGCTGCCGCCGGCGGCAAAGGTGATCATCCAGGTGCCGGTCGAGATCACCGTGAAGGGCAGCGGCCGGGCCAGGATGTGCGGCAGCAGGCTGGCGTTCGAATCGTGGATGCCGGCGACGACGCGGCAATCGGGCGAGAGGCCGGTGCGGGCGGCGATCTCCGGCAGGATCGGGCCGGCCGTGTCCCAGGGCGCCGCGCGCGGCGGAAACAGCTCGGTCCAGCCCTGCTTCTCGACGAGGCTCGAATAGGTGCCGGCGCGGCCGTTCCAGAGGTCGCTATGCGCGCCGAACGAGGTCGCTTCGGCGACGCGCCGGCCGGTCAGCCGCCAGACCCAGTATTGCGGATAGGGCACGATCGTCTCGGCACCGGCGAACTCGGCCGGGAAGCGGCGCGCCATCCAGTAGAGCTGCCGGCCGGCATTGAGGCCGCCGGGCAGGTCGGGCGACAGGATCTCGGCGAAATCGCCGCGCGCCTTGCGATACTCGTCCGCGACCGCGTCGGGCCCCGCGAATTCATAATCCATCACCGGCAGCGCCAGGCCGTCGCGGCCAAGCACGGCGATCGCCGCGCCATGCGTCGTCGTGGCGATGACCGTGATCTCGGCCTTCCCGGCGAAGTCCGCCAGTCCGTCGAGGAACCATTCGAAGGTGCCGTCGACGTCGAAATGCGGGTAGGGCGGTCCGGGCAGGACGGCGTTCTTCCGCGTCTTGATGTCGAGCACGGCGCGTGTTTCGAGATCGAGCAGGGCGAGCTTGGCGTTCGACTTGCCGATGTCGAGGACGGCGATGGCGCGGGTCGCGATAGGCTGGGTCATGCGATTGCGTTTCGTTCAGCGCTTGGCGGCGCTGGCGAGCGCGCGGCGGTAGATCTCGGCGTCCCAGGTGACGAGTTCCTGCTCCTGCTCGACGGTGAGGAAGTGGAGCGGCGCGTCGGCGGGGATGCGGCCGGTGACGTCGGCGAGCGCGCGGGCGAGCGCGTCGCCGCCGCGCAGCACGTCCTTGTGGATCAGGACACCCTTGCCGGGCACGGCGACGAGCATCGGCGCGAGCGCGGCGCGTTCGGCCAGTGCCGCCGGCGTGTCGCCGTCGTCGAGGACGGCGATGCCGCTGCCGAGGAAGACGACATGGTCGGGATAGAGCGTGCCCTGGCGGGCGATGGCGAGGCGGGCCGGATCAGTCGCCGTCGCATGCGCCATGGGATCGTCCGGCAGGCGGTAGGGCGAGCCCTCGGCCAGCGCTTCGAGCGCCGCGAGATCGGCCGCCGGCGCGGGACGGACGGGCGAGGCGAGGGCCGAAGAGACGCTCTCCACCAGCTGCCCCGCCTCGGCGACCGTGTCGGCCGCGACGATCAGGCCGTGATTGCCGAGCACGACGACGTTGGTGCCGGGCTTCGATACCGCGTCGATCGCGCGCGCCAAGGGCAGGCCCGGCTTCACATAGGGCACATAGGACCAGGTGACACCGGCGAGGCCGTCGAGGCGCGCCGCGATCTCAGCCTCCGCGTCGGTGCGGCCGACCAGCGCGCCCGTCTCGACGCAATGGATGTGCAGCACGGCGGCCTGCGGCAGGACGGCGTGGACCGAGGTCTCGACCGAAGGGCGCAGGTTGAGCGGATTGGCCTCGGCGATGACGAAGTCCGTCGCCTTGGCGGCGCGCTCGTCATTGACGGCGATGGCAGCGAGCAGCGGCTCCAGCTGGACGGGCAGGAAGATCTCGCGCGCCTCCGCCTCGGCGAGCCAGGTGCCGGACGCCTTGACCCAGAGCACGCCGTCGCGCTTCAGCGAGGTATTGCCGCCGGCGGCCTGGGTGCGGCGCGGGTCGCGCCCGAGCGCCGCGGACAGCGTCTTGAGGGCGGCGAATTCGGGGTCGTTCTGCAGCGTCGTCAACGGTCTGGCTCCGGTAGGCATGCGATGGGCGGTCAGAATAGGTACTCTTTCACCTCTCCCCGAGGGAGCGGGCGGAGCAACGGTTGAAGGCCGTTCTGCAAGTCTCGATCTCATCATCCTGAGGTGCCGCCGCCAGGCGGCCTCGAAGGACGCAGAGCGGTGGTGCAATCTTGAAAGAGACCTGCCCCTGGGTAGTGCGTCCTTCGAGGCTTCGCTGCGCGAAGCACCTCAGGATGATGGGATCGGGGCGCTGCAGAGGTGCCTTTCGTCATCGCTCGGATGTCTGTTGGTGGAGAGACCAAAGCAGGTCGCCTTGGCTCCCCAAAAACAACGCGAGGCATGGCGGACCATGCCTCGCGCGGGATCGGATCGCGATCAGAAGTCGAACTGGCCGATGTTCTCCTTGGTGAAGGTGAACGGGGCGCCGAGCAGGATCTCGGAGCCATTGATCACCTGCAGGTCGCCGAGCTTGCCGGCCTTGACCGAGGTCGCGCCCGGCTTCAGGTCGCCATCGGCGGTGGCGCGCAGGACCTGCATCGCGGCATAGCCGAGATCGACGGGGTTCCACAGCACGACCGACTTGACGCAGTCCTTCTCGACATAGGGCTTCATGGCGTTCGGCGTGGCGAGGCCGACGATCGAGATCTTGCCGCACTTGCCGGCCTGGGTGACGGCCTCGGCTGTTGCCGGGGTCGCGACCGAGGTCATGCCGAAGAGGCCCTTCAGGTCGTCGCCATGCTTGTTGATCAGCGTCGTCGCCTGGTTGAAGGAGAGGACGTTGTCTTCCTGGGCCTCGACGGTTTCCAGCCACTTCATGTTGGGATGGCACTTGGTCTGGTAGGCCTCCATCTCGGCGATCCAGCGGGCCTGGTTCGGCGTGGTGAAGGTCGAGGTGACGATGGCGAACTGAGCGTCCTCGCCGACCTCCTTGGCCATGTTGTCGACCAGCGCCTTGGCGATGCCGTTGAACTCGGCCTGGTTGACGAACCACTGGCGGGCGTCCGGCTGGGAGTTGGCGTCATAGCCGACGACGTTGATGCCGGCGGCGAGCGCCTTCTTCAAGACCGGGGCGATGGCGACCGGGTCGTTGGCGGCGAACAGGATGCCGTCGACGCCGGACGTGATGTAGTTGTCGATGAACGAGATCTGCTGGTCGATGTTCGCCTGGGTCGGGCCGTCGGTCTTGGCGTCGACATTGCCGAGTTCCTTGGCGGCGTCGGCGATGCCCTTCGAGGTGGCGTTGAAATAGCCGATGCCGATCAGCTTCGGCACGTCGACCACCTTGATCGGCTTGCCCTTGCGATCCGGCGCGTTGGTCGGAACGCCGCCGTCATAGGGCTTGGCCTCGGCCGTGCCCGGGGTTCCGTCGCAGGCGAGCGGGTTGGTCGGCAGGTCGTCGCCGCCGGTCCAGGACCCTGCGAGGGCGGCGCCGCTGGCGCCGAGGCTCAGTCCAAGAGCCAGTAGAATGGTTCTCTTCAACATTGCACTTCTCCTCCAAAAATGACGCCGGGGCCATTGTTGTTGCGGCGAGACCCCCTCGTCCCCTGCTTGATCAGCCGTCGCCTTCGCGGCTGAAGAGATTGCTCGCGACGATCGCGAGGATGAGCACCACGCCGATGACGACGATGGTGCCGTCGCCCTTGACGCCGGAAAGCGCGAGGCCGTTCTTCAGCGCTTGCATCAGGATCAGGCCGAGAACGGTGCCGATGATCGTGCCGCGGCCGCCGAAGATCGACGTGCCGCCGAGCACCACGGCCGTGATGACGTCGAGCTCGAGGCCGGTTCCCATGTCGGAGCGCGTGGTCGAGACGCGCGAGACGAAGATGACGCCGGCGAGCCCCGCGACGAGGCCGGAGGCGGTGTAGATCAGGAGCTTGGTGCGATCGACGCCGATGCCCGAGAAGCGGGCGCCGATCTCGTTGGCGCCGGTCGCGTAGGTGGCGCGGCCGAAGGTCGTCAGCCCGAGGATGACGGCGGCGATCACCACCAGGGCGCCGAGGATCCAGAGCTGGGTCGGCACGCCCCAGACCTCGCCCTGGCCGAGCACGAAGAACCAGTCGGGATAGCCGCGTACCGAGCGGGCCTGGCTGATGCCCTCGGCGAGGCCGCGATAGAGCGCCAGCGTCGCCAGCGTCGCGATCAGCGGCGGTACGCCGAAGCGGGTGATGATCAGCCCGTTTGCCAGCCCGCCGATGCCGGCGGCGAAGACCGCCAGCACCATGGCGACCGGCAGCGGGATGCCGAGATTGTGCCAGAACACGCCGAGCAGGATCGCCGTCAGGCCGAGGATCGAGCCGACCGAGAGGTCGATGCCGCCGGTGACGATGACGAAGGTCATGGCGAGCGCCACCAGCCCGACCTCGGCCATCAGCCGGCCCTGGTTCAGCAGGTTGGCGGTGGTGAAGAAACGGTCGGACTGGCTTGCGAGCGCGAAGAGCACGACGACCAGCAGGATCGCGAGGATGGTCTCGTGGCGCAGCAGGGAGCGGAGCGTTGCGGTCATCGTGTCGTCACCGGAG
>JAEWAD010000552.1 GCA_023391905.1 Pseudomonadota bacterium
ACCCTGCCCAAGACCGTTCGATCCTCATTCTGTTCGGTTGTCCGTATATCATACAGACGCCATCTTTGCAGACAGCCTGGCCTTCGGAAGCGGCGCGTGAATCAAGCGGCGAATTTTGTCTGCAATACGCTGTTTTCCTTGGAATTTGGCCCAATGGGGAGCCTCGATCGCACATTGAAACAGCACGAAATCAAGCCTAGTATGATGTGCGTACATGATGCAATACCCAGAGCACGATGTTGATAGACCGCACCACACCCATACCGCTGTACTTCCAGCTCTCCGGGCTCCTCAAGGAACAGATTCGGTCGGGTCAGCTGGCGGTGGGCGCGAGTTTGCCGTCCGAACACGAACTGTGCGCCGAATATGAAGTGTCGCGCAGCGTCGTCCGCCAGGCGTTGCTGTCGCTCGCGCAGGATGGATTGATCGAGACGGAGCGCGGACGCCGGGCATTCGTGCGCGAGCGAAAGGTCCCCATCACGCTCATCCAGAAGCTCGACCCGTTGCAGGAAGGCATGGCCAAGGCCGGGTTCAAGCTGACGACCAGGATCCTGCAGCAGCGCCTGATCGACGCTCCGGCGCATGTGGCCGAGCGGATCGGCGACAACAAGGCGATTTTTCTCGAGCGGCTACGCCTCGCCGACGGCGAGGTCCTCCTGCTCGTGCAGAACTACCTGCCCTACAGCCGGGTCCCCGAGCTCCTGCACTACAAGGAACTCGAGACGACCTCGCTCTACAACTACCTGCGCAACGACCTCGGCATCACCGTCTCGACCGGCAAGCGGCTCATCGAGATCGGCAAGGTAGATAGCCATGTCGGCGAGCTGCTTGGGCTGGCGGCGGGCGCCCAGGCTCTGTTCAATCGCGAGACGACCTTCGACGAAGACGGCATCGCCGTCGAATACTACGAGTCATGGCATCACCCGGACCGCACGCGCCTGACCATCGACCTGTACCGGAACCTCTAAACACCTCGAAGCCGGATAAGGGCACCTCGAAGGATGGTTTTGGAAGGTGCCCCGCCGGGCAGGCCCTTCGAATAGGCTGCCCCACACTGCCCTCCCCGCATTCGACGCGCCTCTCGTTGCGCCTTCCGCAGAACGAAATGCCGCCTGGCCGCAGTGGCCCAGCACGGCCCGAGACGTCGCCGCTATGCCCAACTGCCGGGAATCGCCGCTGAGGCCGATGGCGTCGCCGACCGCGGGACCGCATCGCCCTGCCTCCGCCTCCGATCGCACGCTTCCGCCTCACCGACGCGGCTGCCGCACATTGTGGCGATGCTCAGGCGGCCTCCCTTCCTCCCATCGAAGGCGCCGCCGCTCGGCGACCGGGCCACCGCCCCCGCGACCGCCGCCGCGCACAAACGCGCCAACTGCAACCCCATCTTGTCATTACATCCGCCTATCTTGACAGGTGTATTTCGGGCTGTCAGCCTTCCCTAGCCATATTGGTCTTTGGGAGGAGCGAAATATGAGAGGGTTGAGGCAAGTACTGGCGACCGCGATCGCCCCGCTGGCGGTCATCGCCGCGGTTTCCGGAGCGCATTCGCAGGACGCTCCCGTAGAGGTCACGATCGGTTGGGCCCCGCCGGATGTTTCCGGCGTCTTCAAGACCGCCACCGATTTCTTCGAGAAGTCGGCCGCGGACGCGAAAGGAAAAGGTTTCGACATCGAGATCATCACCTCCACCGGCCAGGGCCACGATATCGCCCAGCAGGTCAATGCGATCGACGATCTCATCCAGCGGCAGGTCGATGTCATCGCCGTGTCTCCGGCGGACGTCAATTCGGTGAAGCCCGCCCTGCGGCGCGCCAAGGAAGCCGGCATCGGCGTGATTGTCGTGAACCTGCTGGAACCGATCGAGGATCTCGAGGTCGACAGCTATATCGGCTACGACAACACGATCGCGGCAGAGGTCAGTGCATCCTCGGTTGCCGACTACTTCGGCGCTCCGGGCATTCTCGGCACCGGCGACAAGCTGGCGGTAGAGCCCGGGACCTATCTCGATCGCGACTTCTGGAAGGCGAACTTCGACAAGCTCACGCCCGAGCAGAAGGCGGCCATCAAGGCGAAGGGCGTCATCATCGAAGGCGTCTCCGGCAACTTCTACTCGAACACCCGTCTCAACGGTTTCAAGAATGTCCTGAAGGACTTCCCCGGCATCGAGATCGTCGGCGCCCCCTGCGCCGGAGACTGGAAGCGAGAGAAGGGCACCAACTGCGCCGAAGACTTCCTGCAGGCCCATGACGACATCGACTTCATCTGGGCGGCGTCGAACGAGATGGGCCTCGGCGCCATGCTTGCGGCACAGAACGCCGGCCGGCTGGAAACTGCGGCCGACGGCGTCACGCTCGGCGATGGCAAGGTTGCCATCTTCACCAACGACGTCACGCCGGAATCGGTCGATCGCATCGCCGAGGGCAAGCTGATCGCTGAAACCACCCATGGCTTTGCCGACTGGGGATGGTACGGCACGAAGATCGCCGTCCAGATCGCGTGCAAGCAGGACGCCCCGAAGATCTTCGACATCCGTCCTCGCACCGTCGAGAGCAACAACGCCCGCCTGTTCTATCCCGACCCGAAGCTTGAGCAGGTCGACTGGGCGGCGCTCCGCGCCGACTGCAAGAAGTAGCGGCCGCACGGTCGGCGGACATCGGCATCGGTGCCGCCGACCCACGCGAGACTGGCAATATTTGACGGAGAGGCATCAAGGTGGCTACCTCGCCCGCCCATACTCTGCCTGCGCCCAATCCTGATCCGGACGTTCTTCTTCACCTCAGGAATATCGGCAAGGTATTCCCCGGCAACGTCGCGCTTTCCGACGTCTCGATGGACATCCGCGCCGGAGAAGTTCACGCCCTGATGGGCGAGAACGGGGCGGGCAAGTCCACCCTGATGAAGATCATCGCCGGCGAGTACTCGGCGACGTCAGGCGATATCGTCGTTGATGGCAATATCGTGCCGCCCAATTTCGACGCCGCCCGGTACGGCATTGGGCTCGTGCACCAGGAGCTGAGCCTTGTTCCGGCTCTTTCCGTAGCCGAGAACATCTATCTCGGCCGGCTGCCCCGCCGCTTCGGCTCGATCAACTGGCGGGCAGCGGAAAAGAGCGCGCGGGCCGTCCTGCGGCGCCTCGGCGTCGACATCGACCCGCGCAGACCGGTCGGCAAGCTGGAAGTCGCCGAGCAGCAACTGGTCGAAATCGCCCGCATCCTGGAACGCGCGCCCAAGATCGTCCTGTTCGACGAGCCGACATCCGCGCTTTCCGACAGCGAGCGGACCCGCCTGTTCGACGTCATCCGCCTCCTGAAGGAGGAAGGTCACGGCATCGTCTACATCTCGCACAATCTGTCGGAGATCATGGCGATCTCGGATCGGATCACCGTGCTGCGGGATGGGCGCCTCGCCGCCTCCCTCGCCGTCGCCGAGGCCAGCGAGGAGAAGATCGTCGGGCTGATGGTCGGCCAGGCCCTCGCCCAGCAATTCCCGAAGACCGAGAGCGAGATCGGCAAGGAAGTCCTGCGCGTCGACAATCTGGTTTCGGGCACGGCGCTGAAGGGCGTTTCCTTCTCGCTCCGCCAGGGCGAGATCCTCGGCGTCTACGGCCTGATGGGCGCCGGGCAGGCGGAACTGGCCGGCGCCATCTTCGGACTGACGCCGTTCGACGCCGGAGAGATCCATGTCGGGGAAACGCGCCTCAGGGACCACAGCCCGGCCGACGCCATCGCGGCACAGATCGGCCTGCTGTCCCGCGACCGGCGCCAGAGCCTGGTCCCGATGCAGCCGATCGCGCCCAATCTCAGCCTCGCATGGCTCTCCAGCCGCGCGATGTTCTCGAACCTCGAGGTCGGTCGCGAGAAGCGGGAGAGCGCCGACTACATCCGCATGATGCGGATCCGGCCACCGTCGATGACCCAGAAGCTGCTGCACTACAGCGGCGGCAACCAGCAGAAGGTCATCCTGGCGCGCTGGATGTCGAGCGGCTCGAAGATCCTGATCTTCGACGAGCCGACCCGTGGAATCGACGTCGGCGCCAAGGCGGAAGTCTTCGCCATCATGAGCCGGCTAGTCGAGGCCGGAACCTCGATCCTGATGATCTCGTCGGAGATCAACGAACTGGTCGCCTTGGCGGATCGTGTTCTCGTCATGCGAAGCGGCCTCATCAAGGTGGAGCTGACACGCGAGCAACTCTCCCAAGAAGCGCTGCTGCTCCATTCACACTGACAGGCGTTACGATGGCACATGAAATTACCACTTCGAGCCCGGTCGCGACCAAGGCGGATCGATCGCGTCTGGTGCTGCGGGACGTCCTCTTCAAGGCAGGCCCGCTGATCGCCCTGATCGCGCTGATCGCCTATCTCTCCTTTGCCTCGCCGAAATTCGCCACCCACACCAACTTCGCCAATATCGGCCGGCAGACGGCGCCGCTCGCGATCCTGGCGATTGGCCAGACCTTCGCGATCCTGACCGGCGGCATCGACCTGTCCGTCGCGGCCATCGCCGCCTTCGCATCCGCGACGGCGGCGGTCCTGATGACCTCCCCGCTCGTCCTGTTCGGCGTGGATTTTGGCTATCTGCCGGTGCCGGTATGCCTGGCGGCCGGGCTCATGATCGGTCTGCTCGCCGGCCTGTTGAACGGATGGATCATCGCCACCTTCAAGATCCCCGATTTCATCGCAACCCTCGGCACGATGCAGGTATTCCGCGGCGTCGCCCTGCTCACGACCCAGGGACAGTCGGTTCCCGGGCCATCCTCGACCCGCGAGATGCCGGCCTCGTTCACATGGCTGGGAACAGCCAATGTCGCGGGCATTCCGGCGAGCATCTTCGTCGCCCTATTCTGCGCGGCGATAGCGATCTACGTGCTCAAGTTCACGTCCCTCGGGAGAGCGGTCTATGCGGTCGGCGGCAACCGGGAGGCCGCCCGCGTATGCGGCATCTCGATCGGCAGGACCAAGATGTATGTCTACGCCATTTCCGGCCTGCTGGCGTCGATCGCGGGCATCCTGCTCGTCGCCCGGCTCAGCGCCGCAAACGCCCTGCTGGCGGAGGGCGAGGAACTTCGCTCCATCGCGTCGGTCGTGATCGGTGGCACCAATCTGTTCGGCGGCGAAGGCGGCGTCATCGGCTCACTCATCGGCGCGTTGCTCGTCGGCGTGCTCGGGAATGGGCTCAATCTGCTCGGGGTGAGCCCCTTCTACCAGCGGATCGCGCAGGGCGTGGTCGTGGTGCTCGTCGTCATCTTCGACCAGTGGCGGCGGCGCAGCCTCACCAAGAAATAGCGCCGCTTTTCTCAGTGCGCCGGACGCGGATCGGCGTCCGGCGCCCTCCTGG
>JAEWAD010000097.1 GCA_023391905.1 Pseudomonadota bacterium
CCGCGGCGCGCGGGGCGGGGGCGACGCCGACGGCTCGATCCGCGTCAAGGTCGAGGCCAATCCGGCCAGCCTGCCGGTCGCCGTCTCGGCCGAGGGCCCGCTCGCGCTCGACGCCGCCGGACTGACCTGGTCCGGCGGCTTCTCGCTCACCCATGTCGCCGATGACGTCGAGGGCGCCGCGCGCCGTTCGCCCGACTGGCGCGCCTCCGGCAGCTTCGAGCTGCGCCCGGAGCAGCTGAAGCTGCCGGCGATCACGCTTTCGCTCGGGCCGGAGGACCGGCCCTACAGCCTGACCGGCACCTCGACCGTCGATCTCGGCAAGGCGATGCGGTTCGACGCCGTGCTGAAGGCGCGCCAGCTCGATCTCGACCGCTCGATCGGCAAGGGACCGAACGAGCCGGCCAATGTCGACATGGCCGCGCGGGCCGTCGTGGCGGGGCTCGCCGAACTGCCGGTGCCGGCCATTCCCGGCCGCATCGGCTTCGACATACCCGGCATCGTCATCGGTGGCTCGGTGATCCAGAACCTGCGCTTCGACGCGGTGACGGCCGAGCATGGCTGGGGCATCGAGGAGCTTGGCGCCGATCTCCCCGGCAAGACCCGTCTCGCCGCTGACGGCGTACTCGCGACCGAGCCGGTGTCTTCCTTCGATGGCGCGGTTCGCCTCACCTCGGAGCAGCCGGCCGTGTTCGCCACCTGGTGGCGCGGCAATCGGACGGGCGCGCGGCCCCAGCTGCAGCCCTTCGACATGTCTGGCCAGCTCCATCTCGCGCCCGGGTCGGTCAACATCTCCGGCATGGCGGCGCGTACCCGCGATTCCAACGTGCGCGGCAGCATCGGCTGGCAGCAGGCCGTCGACGACGACCGCCGGGATCTCTCCGTCGATCTCAAGGCCAATCGCCTCGATTTCGATCAATTGATCGCGCTCGGCGAGCTGTTCGCCGGACAGAGCCTCAGCGATGCCGACAGCATCGCCGATGCCTTCCAGGTCAAGATCTCGACGGGCGAGCTCGAGGTGGGAGACACGCGGCTCGAGCAGGTGACGGCCGACGGCAGTTTCGCGGACGGCGTGCTGGTCGCGAACAAGCTGTCGATCGGCGATCTAGCCGGCGCCACCATCACGGCGAGCGGCCGTGTCGCCGACCTGACCGGCGCGCCCGGCGGCCAGATCTCCGCCTCGATCGAGGCGTCCGACCTCACCGGCACCGCGCGGCTGGTCGACCGCCTCTGGCCGGGCTCCGAGCTCTCCGGCTGGTTCAAGGCGACGGCGCCGCAGCTGGGGCCCGCCAAGCTCGCGACCGTGATCAATGCCCGCGCCAGCGACGGCGTCACCCACGCCAACCTGACGCTGAACGGCACGGCCGGCGGCACCGCGATCGACACCGCGCTCGGCTTCGTCGGCACGCCGGCGGGGTGGCGGGATGGAAGGCTGAAGCTCTCGGCGGCGATCGAGAACGGCGATGCCGGCCAGCTGCTGCGTCAGCTCGGCTATGACGCGCTGTCGTTCGACCAGCCCGGCCGGGCGCGCCTGGAGATCGAGGGCGAGGGCACGCTGGCCGAGGGCGCGGCCGCGACGCTCAAGGGCGATTTCGCCGGCGTCGCCTACACGGCCGACGGCAAGTTCGGCGTCGATGTGGCGGGCCTGCCGACCTATGAGGGCTCGGTGACCGCGCATGGTGCCGACGCCGCGCCGGCGCTTTCGCTGGCGGGACTGGCCCTGCCGGGCATCCAGGACGCCTTGCCGATCGAGGCGACCAGCTCGCTCGACGTCAAGGACGGGGTGGCGACGCTGTTCTTTCGTGATGCGCGCCTCGGCGAGGTACAGGCGAGCGGCTCGATCGATCTTGGCCGCGAGGCCGGGCGCTGGAAGCTGAAGGGCGACGTCGCCGTCGACGAGGCGGACCTGTCGCGGGCGGCCGCGCTGGCGTTCGGACTGCCGCAGGACCTGCTCGTCGGCACCGACGCGATCTGGTCGAAGGCCACCTTCGCCCGGCCGGTCCTGAACGGCTTCGACGCCGTCTTCCGGCTCTCCGCCGACCGGCTTCTCGTCGCGGACGGCATCGCCGTCTCCAATGCGGCGCTGGAGACCAGCTTCTCCGGCGACCGGACCGAGCTCCGGCTGACGCATGGCGATTTCGCCGGCGGCAAGGCGACGGGCTCGCTGTCGATCGTCAATCCGGAAGGCGATGCCTCGGTGTCCGGCCAGGTCTCGGTCACGGGCGCTGCGCTCGCCGACGTCGTCTGGCAGCGCGACGGCCGCTCGGTCGCCGAGGGCAGCTTCGACCTCTCCGGCCAGTTCGAAGGAACGGGGCGCTCGGCCGCCGGGATCGTCTCGTCGCTCTCGGGCGGCGGCTCGCTCCGCGTCGGCGCCGGCTCGGCGCGCTTCGTCAATCCGGAGGCGTTCGGCGCCGTCATCCGCGCCTCCAATGCGGGCCGCGAGATCGGCGAGGCCGAGCTGCGCAAGCTCTTCGCCGGCTATCTCGACGCGGGCACGCTGGCCTTCGACCATGTCGAGGGCGCGTTCACCATCGCCGCCGGCACGATGCGGGTGCAGAACCTGAACGTCGCCAACGCCAGCGCCACCATGGTGGGCGGCGCGACCATCGACCTGAACGCCGAGACCATCGACAGCCAGTGGACGTTGACGATCGATCCGGGCGCGGATCGCGTCAGCGGGGCCGTGCCGCAGGTGGGGCTCGTCTTCTCCGGTCCGCTCGCCGATCCGACGCGGCGCATCGACGTGGCGCCGCTGGCCGGCTTCCTCGCCGTGCGCGCCTTCGAGCGCGAGGTCGAACGGATCGAGAAGCTGCAGGCCGAGATCGTCGAGAAGGAAAAACTCCGTCGCCTCGTCCGCGCCGCCCGCGACGATGACGAGCGTCGGGCCGAGGCCGAGCGCAAGGCCGAGGAGGCCCGCAAGGCGGCCGAGGAAGCTGCCAAGGCCGCTCAGGAAGCGGCGGACCGCGCGGCCAAGGAGGCGGCGGACCGGGCCGCCAAGGAGGCCGCCGACAAGGCAGCCGCCGAAGCCGCCGCGGCCAAGAAGGCCGAGGCCGCCCGCAAGGCGGAAGCCGTGCGTCTCCAGAAGGAGGAGCAGGCCCGCAAGGCCGCCGCCGAGGCGGCCCAGCGCGGGCAGTTCGACATCGACGGGATCGAGTCCCTCTTGAAGAAGTTCGACGAGCCGGCGCCGCGACCGCAGGCGCGGCCGCAACAGTTCCAGCTGCCGTCGCCGGGCGTGGATCCGGGCGCACCCATGGTGCTGATGCCGCCGGCGTCTATTCCGAACTGAGGGGGGCGTTCTCCGGTGCGCCGAGCTTGTCCTGGTACCAGGCGAGGACGGCGAGGCGGATGGCCGAGGAGAGGTTCGTCTCGGCCCGGCGCTCGCCGTCGATCGCGGCGATCAGGCCGGCGAGGCTCTGGCCCTGCGCCGCGGCGATCATCCGCAGCGCCTGCCAGAAGGGTTCTTCAATCGAGATGGAGGTCTGGTGGCCGGCGATCGAGACCGAGCGCTTCTTCATGCCACGGTCGGATCGGTGCCGTCTTCGCGCTGGTGATCGTCGAGGTGACGGCGCGCCTTCTCGGCGGCGATGCGGTCGAGCGCCTTTTCGGCGCGGGTCCGGCCGAAGCGGACGCGGTTTTCTTCCGAGACCGCCGCCTTCTCGCGGCGGGCCTTTTCCTTGCGGACGCGGTTCAGATTGATGATCTCGGCGCTCATGACAAGCCTCCTTCTGGACCCGTCGCCAACCTGCATGCGCGTTGCGCGCGGGCGCATGTCGGATGCCGACGCTTGCTGGAGGGCCGGCGTCATCGTCCCGGCGCGCCGTTCGTCCTCCATGCCGCTATCAGTGCGCATGGAGGACGAATTGTCCAGATCCGTAGTGTGACGGAGATCACTCCATCTCAGTTCGGCGCGATCATGTCCTCGGGGCGGACGATGGCGTCGAACTCCGCATCCGTCACATAGCCGCCGCCGACGGCCTCCTCGCGGAGCGTCGTGCCGTTCTTGTGCGCGGTCTTGGCGATCTTCGCGGCGTTGTCGTAGCCGATCTTCGGGGCAAGCGCGGTGACGAGCATCAGCGAGCGCTCGACGCCCGCCTTGATGTTGTCGAGGCGCGGCTCGATGCCGACGACGCAATTGTCGGTGAAGGAGACGGCCGCGTCGGCGAGGATGCGCACCGACTGCAGGAAGCTGTAGGCCATCACCGGGTTGTAGACGTTGAGCTCGAAATGGCCTTGGCTGCCGGCGAAGGTGATGGCGGCCTGGTTGCCGAAGATCTGCACGCAGACCTGGGTCAGCGCCTCGCACTGGGTCGGATTGACCTTGCCCGGCATGATCGACGAGCCAGGCTCGTTCTCGGGCAGCGACAGCTCGCCGAGGCCGGCGCGCGGGCCCGAGCCGAGCAGACGGATGTCGTTGGCGATCTTGAACAGCGAGCCGGCGACCGTGTTGATCGCGCCATGCGAGAACACCATCGCGTCATGCGCGGCCAGCGCCTCGAACTTGTTCGGCGCCGAGGTGAAGGGCAGGCCGGTGATCGATGCGATCGCGCTGGCGACGCCCTCGGCGAAGCCGATCGGCGCGTTCAGGCCGGTGCCGACGGCGGTGCCGCCCTGGGCGAGCTGCATCAGGTCCGGCAGCGTCATCTCGATGCGCTTGATGCCGTTCTCGACCTGCTGGGCATAGCCGGAGAATTCCTGGCCGAGCGTCAGCGGCGTGGCGTCCTGGGTGTGGGTGCGGCCGATCTTGACGATCGACGCCCAGTCCTTCGCCTTGGCGTCGAGGGCTGCATGCAGGTGCTTCAGCGCCGGCAGCAGGCGGTGGACGATCTCCTCGGCGGCGGCGATGTGCATCGCCGTCGGATAGGTGTCGTTCGACGACTGGCTCATGTTGACGTGGTCGTTGGGGTGGACGGGCTTCTTGGAGCCCATCACGCCGCCCAGCATCTCGATCGCGCGGTTCGAGACGACCTCGTTGGCGTTCATGTTCGACTGCGTGCCCGAGCCGGTCTGCCAGACGACGAGCGGGAAGTGATCGTCGAGCTTGCCGCTCGCCACCTCGTCGGCCGCGCGCGCGATCA
>JAEWAD010000104.1 GCA_023391905.1 Pseudomonadota bacterium
CCGTCTGTGGCCGCCGTCGACCACGGCGGCGGGTTCGGGATGATGCGGCGCGAACAGGCGGCCGCGCTCCGTCCAGAACACGACGCCGAGGCTGAGGACGCCGGTCGCCAGGAAGCCGATGGCGAGCGGCACAACGCTGCCGTCGAAGGCCTGGCCGATCGCCATGCCGACCAGCGTGCCCATGATCGTCGTGTAGAAGCCGATCATCGACGACGCCGTGCCGGCGATGTCGCCGAGCGGCTCCATCGCCATGGTGTTGAAGTTCGGCATCGTCAGGCTGAACAGGAACTGGCAGACGGCGAGGTTGAGCGCGAACAGCACCAGCGGCGGCTTGCCGTCGAACCAGAGCGCGCAGGCAACCATGAAGACCGACATCAGTACATGGCCGCACAGGCCGGCATGCGAGATGCGGCGCATGCCGAGACGACGGACGAGGCGGACATTGACGAAGGACGCCACGCCCATCACGGCCGCGATCAGGCCGAAGACGAGCGGGAACAGATGGCCGAGGCCATAGACCTCGGTCTCGAAGATCTGCTGCGACGATCCGATATAGGCCATCAGCCCGCCGAACATCAGGCCGATCGCCGTCGAATAGCCGAGCGTCATCCGCTCCTGCACGCAGCGGCGGGCACCGGCCCCGATGCGCGCGAACGAGAACGGCATGCGGTATTCGGGATGCAGCGTCTCCGGCATGCGCTTGCCGAACCAGACCGCGATGACCACGGCCATGACCAGCATCGAGACGAAGATGGCGTGCCAGGAGCCGAACAGCAGGAACAGGCTGCCGATCGCCGGCGCGAAGACGGGCACGATGATGAAGATCATCATCGTGAACGACATCACGCGCGCCATCTCGCGGCCCTCGTAGCGATCGCGAACGATCGCCACGGAGAGGATGCGCGTCGCCGCGGCGCCCATGCCCTGGATCAGGCGGGCGACCAGCAACAGCTCGAAATTCGGCGCGAACAGCGCGATCAGGCTGCCGATCGAGAAGATCGCCAGGCCGATCGTCAGCGTCGGCTTGCGGCCGACGATGTCGGAGACCGGGCCGTAGAACAGCTGCATCAGCGCGAAGCCCGCCATGTAGACGGTCAGGATCAGCTGCACCTCGTTGGCCGAGGTCAGGCCGAAGTCGTTCTGGATATGACCGAAGGCGGGCAGCAGGTTGTCGATCGACATCGAGCCGAGCGCCATCATGACCGCGATGATCAGGACGAATTCAGGAAAGGACGGTTCGCGAGCCGGGCGCGCGCGGGCGCCGGCGGACAGGACGGACATGGCAGATTTCCAAAAACGGCATCGGCGGGCAATATGGCCCGCGCGACGTGCGAACGACCGGGAGCCGGTGGTGGGGCCCGATGCGGTCGACGCGAAGTCTTATACTAAACGAATATTTGTGGCGCGGCCGTGACAGGCGTCACAGGCGATACACCGGGGCAAGCTTACTCGACGTCCCCTGCGTACTCCGAAGGTTGCCTTACGATCAACGGTGAAACCCGCCCCGCCTTCGATTTGCCGACGACTGCGACAAGTCGATCACAGGCAGACCCGGGCATCTCCTGACGAAGGGGACGCCGCAAGAGTGTGGCTGCCTGGCCTGCTTTGGCGTAGCATGCCGGCGGGCACTTCCGAGGCATTCGGCGACGACACGAGCCGGAGGAAGCCGTCATGCAAGCACAGGAAGCCGTCGAACTCTCCAGCCGCCTGAGAGGGCCGGTCATCGATCGCGACAGCCTCGACTATGACGAGGCCCGCAAGCTCTACAACGGCATGATCGACAAGAAGCCGCTGCTGATCGCCCGCTGCAGCGACGTCGCCGACGTCATCGAGGCGGTGAATTTCGGACGCGAACACAAGCTCCTGATCGCCATTCGCGGCGGCGGGCACAACGGACCGGGGCTGGCCAGCTGCGACGACGGCCTGGTCATCGACCTGTCGTCGATGAAGGGCGTCCGGGTCGACCCGGCCAACCGCACCGTCCGCGTCGGACCGGGCTGCACCCAGGGCGACGTCGACCATGCGGCGCATCCCTTCGGCCTCGCCGTGCCGGCCGGCATCGTCTCGACGACGGGCATCGCCGGACTGACGCTCGGCGGTGGCACCGGCTACCTGACCCGGCAATTCGGCCTCACCATCGACAACCTGCTCGAAGCCGACGTCGTGCTGGCCGACGGCCGCTTCGTCACCGCGAGCGCGACCGAGAATTCCGACCTGTTCTGGGCCCTGCGCGGCGGCGGCGGCAATTTCGGCGTCGTGACGAGCTTCCTGTTCCGCGCCCATCCCGTCGACATGGTGTTCGGCGGGCCCATCTTCTGGGACCAGAAGGACGCCGCGGCGGTCATGAAGCGCTATCGCGACGTGCTGCCGAACGCGCCGGAACAGCTCGGCGCCTTCCTCGGCCTGAAGACCATTCCTTCCGCCGATCCATTCCCGCGCGAGCACTGGGGCAAGCGCATCTGCGCGCTGATCTCCTGCTACAACGGATCGGAGGAAGACGGACAGAAGGCGATGCAGCCCTTCCTCGAGGGCCTGCCGCCGCCGCTGGTCAACTGGATGGGCATGATGCCCTTCCCGGCGCTGCAGAGCATGTTCGACCCGCTGCTGCCGTCCGGCATGCAATGGTACTGGCGCGGCGATTTCGTCAACACGCTCTCCGACGCGGCGATCGACGCGCATCTGGCGCAGGCAGAACAGACGCCGAGCGCGCTGTCGCTGATGCACCTCTACCCGATCGACGGCGCCGTGCATCGCGTCGGCAGGGGCGACACGGCCTGGAATGCGCGCGGCGCGACCTGGTCGATGGTGATCGCCGGCATCGACCCCAACCCGCAGCAGGCCGGCCCGATCAGCCGCTGGACCAAGGCCTATTGGGAAGCCGTCCATCCGCACAACCAGAATGGCGGCCAGGGCGGCGGCTACGTCAACTTCATGATGGACGACGAGGGCGAAGGCCGCATCCGCGCCACCTATGGCGACAATTACGACCGCCTCGTCACGATCAAGGCCAAATACGATCCGGACAATCTGTTCCGGGTCAACCAGAACATCCGGCCGCTGCATTGAACCCATGAAGACGATGCGGGCGCCACGGCGCCCGCATCCATTGCCGCGACGGCCTCAGTCGTCGTGGCTGTCGTGGTAGCTGGCGAGGCCGCGCTTCCAGTAGCCGGACGCCTTCACGCGCTTCTTCGACAGCCCCTTGTCGTCGACGAGGATGCGGCGCAGGCGTTTGGCGGTGTCGGATTCGCAGGCGACCCAGGCGAAGCCTTCGCCAGCCTCGGGCGCGAAGGCGGCGACCGCCTCGTCGAGCAGCGTCCCCTCGCCCGGCGCCGCCGCGCCGCGATGGAGCCAGGTGACGGTGCAGCCGGCGCGCTCGGGAAGCGCGATCTCGTCGGTCGGGCCCCCGACCTCCACGATCACGGTCACACGCGCCTCGGGGCGCAGCTCCTCCAGCCGGCGTGCGATCGCCGGCAGCGCCGTGTCGTCGCCGACCAGCAGGTACCAGTCGAAATCGTCCGGCACGATCATCGATCCGCGCGGGCCGGCCATGTGCAGCGTGGTGCCGGCCGCGGCGTTCATCGCCCAGGCGGTGGCGGGGCCCGCCTCGTGCACGGCGAAGTCGAGGTCGAGCTCGCCGGACGCGGCATCGTAGCGGCGGGGCGTGTAGTCGCGCGCGATCGGCTTCTCCGCCCCTTCCGGAAAGACGGGACCGTTGGGTCCGAAGGTCGGCAGCGAGGGAACCGTCTCGCCCGGCCGGGCGAAGAACAGCTTGACGTGATCGTCATGGCCGCGGCTCTCGAAATCGGCGAGATCGGGCCCGGTGAGCGTGACGCGGATCATCGAGGGCGACAACGGCTCGGTCCGCACCACCGTCAGGCGACGGATCTTGAGCGGATAGCGGACGCGGTAGGTCTCGAACGGAGCGGCGGGGGATTGGGTGTCGGACATATCAACTCCTGAGGGGAGCAGTCCGACCGATGCAACGTCACTCGGGCAACCCCGCGCAGGTCGAACCTGCTCGGGCAAGCTCGATCGGCGCGTTGTTTGACGTTAACGCCTACGTGCAGGCCTGTGGCGAGCCCGCAAACCACGGCAGGAAAATGCCCCGCCAGGGCCGGCAATGCAAGCCCGCTCAGGCCGATCCGTGGATGAGCTGATGGGCGGCGGCGCGCGCCTCGTCGGTGATGACGCTGCCGGCGAGCATGCGGGCGATCTCCTCGCGCCGCTCCTCGCCGTCGAGCGGCGTGACGCCGGTCGCGACCCGGTCCTCGCCCGCGACGCCGTCCTTGGCGATGCGCAGATGGCTGCCGGCGCGGGCCGCCACCTGCGGCGCATGGGTGACGGAAAGCACCTGCACCCGCTCGGCGAGGCGCGCCAGCCGGCGGCCGATCGCCTCGGCGACGGCACCGCCAACGCCGGTGTCGATCTCGTCGAAGACGAGCGTCGGCGCCGAGCCGCGGTCGGCAAGCGCCACCTTGAGGGCGAGAAGGAAGCGAGAAAGCTCACCGCCCGAGGCGACCTTGAGCAGCGGCCCCGGCCGCGTGCCGGGATTGGGCTGAACGTGGAAGGCGATCTGGTCGATCCCCTCCGAACCCGGCCGCTCCGGATC
>JAEWAD010000163.1 GCA_023391905.1 Pseudomonadota bacterium
GGCGGGCGCCGGGGCCCCCCCCCCCCGGGCCCCGACCCACCAATCAAAACACCTTCCAGAGCCAACGAGACCCCGGCCCGCCGCCGGGGTCTTTTTTTCGCCGCACGTCCGGGATGGTTAAAGCCAACTTAACCAACGGCCCTCTAGGGTCGAATTCACCCTCTTCGAACACAAGGATCGGCGTCATGCTCGGCCCGACGAGCGCCCGGAAAGCTTCCTCTCCCTTCGCCCGCCTCAACGACACGCTGGCCGGCATCGATCCTGGCCTCGCCCCGATCAACCTGACGATCGGCGAGCCGCAGCATCCGGTGCCGCCCTTCGTCGCGCCGGTGATCGCGGAGAACATCGCGCTGTTCGGTCGCTACCCGCCCATCCGCGGCACGGACGCCTTCCGCGCCACGGTCGCGCGCTGGCTCGACCGCCGCTACGGGCTCGTCGCCGGGATCGATCCGGAGCGCATGGTGCTGCCGCTGAACGGCTCGCGCGAGGGATTGGCGCTGGCCGCGCTCGCCGCCCGCCAGCGCAAGGGGGATGTCGAGAACCCGGTCGTGCTGCTGCCCAATCCGTTCTACCAGGCCTATGCCGCCGGCGCGGAGCTGGCGGGCGCCGAGATCGTGCTGCTCGACGACGGCGCCGACCAGCGCTCGATCCCCGACCTCGACGCCATTCCCGAGGCCGTGCTGGCCCGAACCGTCGCCCTCTACATCGCCTCGCCGACCGCGCCGCAGGGCGACGTCGCGACGCTGGAAGACTGGACGCGGGTGATCGAGACCGCCCGCCGCTTCGACTTCATGGTCTTCGCCGACGAGTGCTATTCCGAGATCTACCGGGAAACGCCGCCGCCGGGCGTGCTGCAGGCGGCCGACCGCCTCGGCGCCGGCGTCGGCAACATCCTGACCTTCCACTCGCTTTCCAAGCGCTCCAACCTGCCGGGGCTGCGCTGCGGCTTCGTCGCCGGCGACCCGGATTTCCTGTCGGCCTGGATGCGCTTCCGCAACATCGCCGCGCCGCAGGTGCCGGGGCCGATCCAGGCGGTCGCCATCGCCGCCTATGAGGACGAGAGCCACGTCGCCGAGAACCGCGCGCTCTACAACGCCAAATACGCAGCCGCCACGGCGACGCTGGGTCCCAAGATCCGCGCCCGCACGCCGGACGGCGGCTTCTTCCTCTGGCTCGACGTCGGCGACGGCGAGGCGGCGGCGGTGCGCCTCTGGCGCGAGGCCGGCGTCCGGACCATCCCCGGCGCCTATCTGTGCCTGCCGCGCCCCGACGGCTCCAACCCGGGCACCCCCTACATCCGCGTCGCCATGGTGCAGGATCTCGCGACCACCCAGGAAGCGTTGACCCGCATGGCGCGTGTTCTCGGCTAGAAGCGCTTTCGAGCGGAATGGATACCGGTTTGCGTGAAGAAAACGCAATCAAGACAAAGAGTTGGAGCCGATCGGCGTTTCGATGGAACGCGGGTCGGCTCTAGAGGCGCAAAGGACATGACCGGATAATGCGTTCGACACGATCGGCCTCGCTGCCCATGCCGTCCGACGACGATGACGGCCTCCGCCGCCTCCTCCGCCGCCATGTCCGGCTGCTCGCGGGACTGGCGCTCATCGCCGGCACCGCCGCCATCGCCACCGCCCTGGCCACCTGGGCGGTCGACGATCCCTCATTGTCCTACGCGGTCGACAAGATCCCGGCCAACGCGCTCGGCCTGCCGGGCGCGATCATCGCCGACCTCTTGATGCAGTTCTTCGGCCTCGCCGTCGCCGTGCTGCTGCTGCCCGCCGTCATCTGGGGCTGGCGCGGCCTGTTCGGCGGCCGCCCCTTCGCCAAGACCATGCTGCTCTCCTGGATCGGCAGCAGCGCCTTCGCCGCCGCCGTCCTCTCCTATGTCCCCGTCACCCAGAAATGGCCGCTGCCGACCGGCATGGGCGGCGTCATCGGCGACATCCTCGGCCGCCTGCCCGCCCTCGTTGTCGGCACGCCGGTCGAGCGCAACGCCATGCTGGTCGCCGGCGCCCTCTACGCCGTCATCGCGCTGGTCCTGTTCCTGAACGCGACCGGCTTCCTCCGCTTCAGCCGCGCCGACGAGGACGCCCAGGCGCGCGAGGCGCCCCGCGCCGCGGCGCCCAAGCGCCCGCGCCAGGAAGAGCGCTTCGACGCCGACGACCTGCTCGGCGAGGACGAGGAGCGCACCAGCTTCCTGGCCGTACCGCTCGGCGCGCTTGCCCATTTCGGCTATTCCGCCAAGGCCAATCTGGCCCGCCTGCTCGGCCGCAAGGGCGAGGACGAGCCGACGCATCGCGCCGAACCCGAGGCACGGGGTGGTCGTGTCGAGCCCCGCATGGCGGCGGCGGCCGACGGCGGCCGCGTCCGCGTCGCCGAGCCGAACGATTTCGACGATTATGGCGACGAGGACGACGATCTCGCACCCGTCCCGGCGCCGGCCCCGGCCCGCGCCGCCGGTCGCGGCAAGGCGGCGAAGCGGCCCGCGCGCGAGCCGCAGCCGACGCGCGGCCCGAACGACGTGTTCGAGCTGCCGACGCTCGACTTCCTCACCCCGCCGCGCGCCGTCGATCCGCGCGCCAAGCTCAACACCGAGGCGCTCGAGCAGAACGCCCGCGTGCTCGAGGGCGTGCTCGACGATTTCGGCATTCGCGGCGAGATCATCCATGTCCGCCCCGGCCCCGTGGTGACGCTCTACGAGCTCGAGCCCGCGCCCGGCATCAAGTCGTCCCGCGTCATCGGGCTTGCCGACGACATCGCCCGCTCGATGAGCGCCATCGCCGCCCGCGTCGCCGTCATTCCCGGCAAGAACGCCATCGGCATCGAGCTGCCGAACGCCCGGCGCGAGATGGTGTTCCTGCGCGAGATGCTGGCGGCCGAGGATTTCGAGCATTCGAAGGCCCGCCTGCCGATCGGCCTCGGCAAGACGATCGGCGGCGAGCCGGTCGTCGTCGACCTGTCGCGCATGCCGCACCTGCTCGTCGCCGGCACCACCGGCTCCGGCAAGTCGGTCGCCATCAACACCATGATCCTGTCGCTGCTCTACCGGCTGACGCCGGCCGAATGCCGGCTGATCATGATCGACCCGAAGATGCTGGAACTCTCCATCTATGACGGCATCCCGCATCTCCTGACGCCTGTCGTCACCGATCCGAAGAAGGCCGTCGTCGCGCTCAAATGGACCGTGCGCGAGATGGAGGACCGCTATCGCAAGATGTCGAAGGTCGGCGTCCGCAACATCGACGGCTACAACGCCCGCGTCGGCCAGGCCAAGGCGCGCGGCGAGATCCTGACCCGCACGATCCAGACCGGCTTCGACAAGGAGACCGGCGAGGCGATCTACGAGCAGGAGGATCTGCCGCTCGAGCCGATCCCCTACATCGTCGTCATCATCGACGAGATGGCCGACCTGATGATGGTGGCCGGCAAGGACATCGAGGGCACGGTGCAGCGCCTCGCCCAGATGGCGCGCGCCGCCGGCATCCACGTCATCATGGCGACGCAGCGCCCCTCGGTCGACGTCATCACCGGCACGATCAAGGCGAACTTCCCGACCCGCATCTCGTTCCAGGTCACGTCCAAGATCGACAGCCGCACCATTCTCGGCGAGCAGGGCGCGGAGCAGCTGCTCGGCCAGGGCGACATGCTCTACATGGCCGGCGGCGGCCGCATCCAGCGCGTGCACGGCCCCTTCGTCTCCGACGAGGAAGTCGAGAAGATCGTCAACCACCTGAAGCTGCAGGGCCGGCCCGACTATCTCGACGCCATCACCGAGGATGACGGCGAGGAGGAGGGCGGCGGCGATCCGTCGGCGGTGCTCGGCGGCGAGGAGTCGAACGACCTCTACGACAAGGCCGTCGCCGTGGTCTTGCGGGACCGCAAGGCCTCCACCAGTTATATCCAGCGTCGCCTGTCCATCGGCTACAACCGCGCCGCGTCGCTGATCGAGCGGATGGAACAGGAAGGTCTCGTCGGCCCCGCCAACCATGCGGGAAAACGCGAGATCCTGGTCGGTGGCGAGGACGAAGGGCGCTTCTGACGCCCCGAAATCGCCATCCGGCGACCCTAGATGCAGGCCGGGCGACCGCGGCGAGGGCGCGTTCGCCCATCCGCCAACGCCGGCGAGCCGGCCCACGACGCGAAGGATGTGCAAGGTGACGATCGACACGGACAAGGGCTTCTCGCGACGCCGCTTCCTGACCCTGTCGGCCGGCATCGCGGCGGCCGCCGCGACCGGCCCGGCGCTGATGACCGGCCAGGCGCACGCCGCCTTCAACGCCAACCAGAAGGCGGCGCTGGCCAAGATCAATTCCTATTTCAACTCGATCCGCACCATGCAGGGCCGCTTCATCCAGTTCGGCCCGAACGGCGAGCAGTCGGAGGGCGTGTTCTTCATCTCGCGCCCCGGCAAGATCCGCTTCAACTACAGCCCGCCGGTGCGGATGGACGTCGTCAGCGACGGCAACCAGGTGGCGATCCGCGACAACAAGCTCCGCACCCAGGACCTCTATCCGCTGAAGCGCACGCCGCTGCGCTACCTGCTCGCGGACCGGATCGACCTGACCTCGTCGAACATCGTGCGCCGGATCATCGAGGAGCCGGATCTGATCTCGCTGGTGCTGGAGCAGGAATCGGCGTTCGGCGGCGGCAGCCTGAAGCTGATCTTCGACACCCAGACCTACGAGTTGCGCCAGTGGGTGGTCACCGACGCGCAGGGGCTCGACACCTCGGTCGCCGTCTACGACGTCGAGATCGGCCGGCCGGCCAATGCCAAGAACTTCAAGATCGACTACTACCTGCCCAACAAATCGCTGCGCTAGGGCGGCTCGCGCCGATGTGATCGCGGGTGATGTCGGATTGTCGCACGGGTCCTTGAATCCCGACCCGGCATCCCCAATTGTTAGAGACAGCGGGCCATTCCATCGATCGGTAGTGCCCCCCGTCTCGCCGAAGATGGTCCCGCGAGCGCCGCGTCACTAGACGGGCGCAAGGCGCTGAAAAGCGCAACGCCCAGCTTCCCCCCCGGAGCTGGGCGTTTCCTTTTGTGGGCCTCCGTTTCCTCTCCCCGACACCACACATTCGCTGGCGGGAAAGCGGCCTCGCTCGCCGCTGCATCCCAGCCCTCCGCCATCATCCCTGCGAAAGCAGGGATCCACCCGATCACGCGCTTCACCTCTCCCGAAGGAGACCTTCGCGCCACGGTGCCCTCAACATGCTGAGGAGGCCCGGAGGGTCGTCTCGAAGCACGCAGGGCGGCGCCGGCATCGAGATTTGCCCCCAGCCCGTGCGTCCTTCGAGACGGCTTGCTTCGCAAGCCTCCTCAGGATGTTGGATATCGAGACCTGCAGAGCCCTGGTTTTGGTTGCGCGAAAGCCTCCTCAGGGAGAGGCAGGGGAAAGCGGATCCCGGCGGAGGAAGTCCGTGCCGCTCTCGCATTTCCGGCCCGGTTTCCGCCTCGGCACGTGGTCGGGGCCGATTTTGCTTGGCGACAAGCAGCCCGATCCCGTATGCCGGGCCGGCGCCCTCTCCTGCCGCCGGAATCCTGCATGACCCTCAGCATTGCGACCTGGAACATCAATTCGGTCCGTCTCCGGATCGATCTCGTCACCAATTTCCTCGAGGCGCACCGGCCCGACGTGCTGTGCCTGCAGGAGATCAAGTGCATCGAGGACAATTTCCCCTCCGCCGCCTTCAGGAAGCTCGGCTACATCCACCAGGCCGTGCATGGCCAGAAGGGCTATCACGGCGTCGCCACCGTCTCGCGCAGGCCGTTCATCGAGACCAAGCGGCGCGGCTTCTATGGCAAGGAGGACGCGCGCCACATCCAGGTCGCGCTGACCGACCGCGACCTGCCGATCACGCTGCACAATTTCTACGTGCCGGCCGGCGGCGACGAGCCGGACCCCGCGATCAACGACAAGTTCGAGCACAAGCTCGGCTTCCTGAACGAGATGAAGAGCTGGCTGACCGGCGCCGAGACCAGCGGCCCGGCGATCCTCGTCGGCGATTTGAACATCGCCCCCTACGAGCACGACGTCTGGTCGCACAAGCAGCTTCTGAACGTCGTCAGCCACACGCCGATCGAAACCAAGCTCCTGGAAGACGTGCGCGAGGCCGGCGGCTGGATCGACGCCATGCGCCAGTTCGTGCCGATGGACGAGAAGCTCTACACCTGGTGGAGCTACCGGGCGAAGGACTGGCAGGCCGCGAACCGCGGCCGCCGGCTCGACCATGTCTGGGTGACGCCACCGCTCCGCGCGCGGCTGCAGGGCATCGAGGTGATCTCCGAGGCGCGCGGCTGGAACAAGCCGTCCGACCACGTGCCGGTGATCGCCCGCATCGCCGTCTGACGGGTGGCCCCGATACCGGACCCCTCCTCCCCAAGGGAGGGGTCACGACCGGCTTCAGGCGGTCTCGGGAGAGGTTGCTTCCTCGTGCCTTCATGACGGCGCGCTGCCCTTCGCCAAAATCACGCGCGTCGAATCATTATACCGATCGGTTGACTATCCATCGAGACAGGCTATATTCAACTCTATGGTTGACTATAGCGCCCCCCATCTCGACGACGTGTTCCACGCCCTTGCCGATCCGACCCGGCGGGCGATGGTGGCGCGATTGTCCCAGGCGGAACAGACCGTCGGCGAACTGGCCGCGCCGTTCCCGATCACGCTGGCCGCCGCCTCGAAGCACATCAAGGTGCTGGAGCGCGCCGGGCTGATCGCCCGCACCGTCACCGGCCGCACGCATCTTTGCCGGCTGGAAGCCGGGCCGATCCATGCCGGCATGGAATGGATGCGCCACTACGAGAAATTCTGGCACCGGAGCCTCGACCGGCTGGACGACATGCTGGCGGCGGAGGATGCCACCGCCAGCGCCCCGCAAGACAGGAACGATCCAGACCCCCCGAAAAAACCCGACGGCAGCGAAGGAGCCGGATCATGACCACGCCTGGCGAGAACAGGATTGTCGAGCCCGCGACGGGCGAGAACCGGCTCGGCGAGATGCTGGCGCGCGACGGCGTGCGCATCGAGCGGCTGATGGCCGGTCCGATCGAACGGCTCTGGAACTATCTGATCGATCCGGACAAGCGGCGGACCTGGTTCGGCGCCGGCGAGATCGAACCGCGCAGCGGCGGCCATGTCGCGATCGAGATCCAGAACGCCGAACTGTCCGACGCCGGCGACCTGCCGCCGCCGAAATACGCCCAGCATGCCGGGCCGAGCCAGATCCTCGGCCGGGTCACGGTCTGCGAGCCGCCGCGCCTGTTCGGCTTCCGCTGGGAACATGCGCCGGACCTCTGGTCCGAGGTCCGCATCGAGCTGGAGCCGCATGGCGACAAGGTGATGCTGCGCCTGACCCATACCCGCCTGCCCACGCGCGACGCACTGATCGGCGTCTCGGCCGGCTGGCACACCCATCTCGACATCCTCGCCGCCCGTCTCGCCGGCGAGCCCCCCGCCAGCTTCTGGCGGACGATGACGAGGCTCGACGCGATCTACGACCAGCGCATCCCGCCCTGGTAGCGCCCCCGGGAGGCGTCGCCCCCCGGTCCCGCATTTCCTCGCATACGGACTTCACATCCCTCTGATCCAGCCAGGGAGGCTGTCATGCTGCTCAAGGACAAGATTGCCGTGATCTATGGTGGCGGCGGGGCCATCGGCGGAGCGACCGCCCGCACCTTTGCCCGCGAAGGCGCCGAAATCTTCCTCGCCGGCCGCACGCTTGAAAAGCTTGAGCGCGTCGCGGCCGACATACGCGCCGAAGGCGGCCGCGTCAGCGTCGACAGGCTCGACGCGCAGGACGAGGCGGCGGTCAACGACCACGCCGAGCGGGTCGCCGCCCGGGCCGGCGGCATCGATATCGCGCTCAACGCGGTCAGCGTGCCGCACCAGCAGGGCCGGCCGCTGGCCGAAGTCAGCCTCGGCGAGTTCGAGCACACGATCGGCGCCAACACCCGCACCAACTTCCTGACCGCCAGGGCGGTCGCGCGGCACATGCGGCCTCGCGGCGGTGGCGTCATCCTGACCCTGACGGCGCCCGGATCGCTCGTGACGCGTCCCGGCTTCCTGCCGCACGGCGTCGCCTGCAGCGCCATCGAGGCATTCTCGCGCCTGCTCGCGGTCGAACTCGGCCAGTTCGGGGTCCGCGTGATCTGCCTGCGGTCGGACGCCATTCCCGACGCGGTGCCGCTTTCCTATACCCGTGAGCTGTTCGACGACATGACGCGCGGCTTCGGCACCACGACGGAGGCCTGGCTGGAAGCGCATGCAAAGGAGGATACGCTGCTCGGGCGGCTGCCGCGGCTCGAGCAGATCGCCGACTATGCCGCCTTCGTCGCCTCGGACCGGGCCGGCGCCATGACCGGCGCGCTGGCGAACCTCACCTGCGGCTCCGTGCTCGACTGAGCCTTATCGCGGCCCCGCGAAACGACCTTCGAGCGCGCCGAGCTCGCCGACCGTCTCGATGAGCCGGTCGGCGATCTG
>JAEWAD010000407.1 GCA_023391905.1 Pseudomonadota bacterium
CCGCGGCACGCTGCTGATCGAGGAAGTCGGCCGGCTGCCGCTCGACGCGCAGGCGAAACTGATGGCCCTGCTCTCGGCGGCGGAAGACGACCAGCCGAGCGGCAGGAAACACGTCCGCCCCGACATCCGGCTGATCGCGACCACGAGCGACGACCTGCAGGAGCGCGTCCGCGCCGGGCGTTTCCGGGAAGACCTCTATTATCGCCTGAATATCCTGCCGATCCGCGTGCCGCCGCTCCGCAGCCGCCCCGAGGCCATCCCGGAGCTGGCCAGGCGCTTCACCATCCGCTTCGCAGCCGAGCATGGCAGGATGGTGCAGGGCACTGCGCCGGAGGCCATCGAACAGCTGGGCCGCCGGCCATGGACCGGCAATGTCCGGGAACTTGAAGCGGCGATTCTTCGCGCCGTCATGCTGGCGGAAGGGTCGTTCCTGACGTGCGCCGACTTTCCCGCCGAGGAAGACGCCGACTCGAACAGGACCGTGCCAAGGCTCATCCCGAGCACCGGCGCGGCCACAGGCGCAGAGGCGAGCCAGGGCACGCCGAACCCGGTCGGCCGGCTCAGCGCGCTGGCGCCCGACGGCGAGGTGCGTCCGCTGGCGGAAATCGAGGCGGCGATGATTGCGCTGGCGCTCGAACGCTACCGTGGCCGCATGGCAACGGTGGCGCGCAAACTCGGCATCGGACGATCCACCCTCTATCGAAAGCTGAAGGAACTCGGCATTTCCGACGGCGCGGACAAAATCGCGGCGGAGTGACCGGGATCGCAGCGGGGCCGACGGAATTGATGCTATAGGCGCTGCACCAGGCTCGGATCGGCAGGGATCCGAAGCATGCGGCGGAAGCGGAATGCAAGGAAGGGCACGACTGACATGATCCGGAAGGCGACGAAGGCACTGTTGGCGAGCGTGGCGCTGATCGGATTTTCCGTCGGCGCAGCCCATGCCTACCTGCCCGAAGGCAAGACGTTCCGCGAGCGCGCCGGCAGCGCCGCCAGCCTCGCCATGGCCGACGCCGCGAGCGATCCGGCCGCGCAGGCGCTGAAGGTGCTTCTGGCCGCGCAGCCGAAGACCGGCAACTTCATCGAGAAGCGCGACCGCGCCGCGCTGGCCGAGTTCTACGCCGAGCGCGACTTCCAGCCGGTCTGGATGATCGACGGCGCCTACACGCCGCAGGCGCGCGCCGTGATGACGCGGATCGCCGGCGCCGACGAGGATGGCCTCGACCCCGCCGCCTACCGCCTGCCGCCGGCGACGATCGGCGCCACGACGCCCGCCGGCGCCGAGATCGCCGCCTCGGTCGACCTCGTGCTCAGCCAGGCCGTGCTGCTCTATGCGCGCCAGGCCTATGCCGGCCGCCTCGACCCGTCGTCGATCAGCAAGCTGATCACCATCAAGCCGTTGCTTCCCGATCCGATCGAAGTGCTTTCCACCGTCTCGTCAGCCAGCGACGGCGCCACGGCGATCGCCAGCTTCAATCCGCCGCATGAAGGCTATCTGCGCCTGAAGAAGGCGCTGGCCGAGGCGCGCGCCACCGAGACGGGCCCTCGCCTCGCCCGCGTGCCCGAAGGCAAGTCGATGAAGCTCGGCCTCGCCGATCCGCGCGTGCCGCTGCTGCGCGCCCGGCTTGAAGTGCCCGCGCCGAGCGAGGCGCCGGAGGTCTATGACGAAGCGCTCGCCGCGGCGGTGAAGAGCTTCCAGTCCAGCAAGGGCCTGACGGCCGACGGCATCGCCGGCAACGCCACCGTCGCCTATGTCAACGGCACCGGCCGCTCGCACACGGCCGAGATCATCGCCAACATGGAGCGCTGGCGCTGGCTGCCGCGCGATCTCGGCGCGTTCCACATCATGGCCAACGTGCCGGAATATCTGGTGCGGGTGGTCGAGAATGGCGAGGTCGTCCATACGACCCGCACCGTCGTCGGCAAGATGACCAACCAGACCCCGATCTTCTCCGACCAGATGGAGTCGATCGTCGTCAATCCGAGCTGGAACGTTCCCGCCTCGATCACGACCAAGGAAATGCTGCCGGCGGCCCGGCGTGATCCCAGCTACATGTCGCGCAAGGGCTACCAGGTGCTCGCGAATGTCGACGGCAAGTACCGGCCGATCGATCCGCAGATGGTCGACTGGAGCAATGTGAACCCGCGCCAGATCATGATCCGCCAGCCGCCGGGCGATGACAACGCCCTCGGCAGCGTCAAGTTCCTGTTCCCGAACGAGCACGCGGTCTACCTGCACGACACCCCGTCGAAGAGCTTCTTCAAGCGCGACTCCCGGGCGCTCAGCCATGGCTGCGTGCGCGTCCAGGACCCGCTCGAATTCGCCGACGTCCTGCTCGCGCACCAGGGCGGCTGGACCAAGCAGCGGCTGAGAAAAATGATCGGCGGCAAGGAAAAATGGATCAATTTGCCGAATCGGATCCCGATCCATCTCACTTATTTCACCGCCTTTGTCGGTGATTCCGGCTCGCTGGAGACCCGTCCGGACGTCTATGGCTTCAACGCCCGCGTCGAGAAGGCGCTCGGCCTCTAGCGCCCCAAAGCCCGCGGATTTCCGCCCTTTTTCCGAAACGGGCGAGAGCGCGACCTACGGGCGCGGACGAGATGGCCGCAGCCGCCCACCACGAGAAGGTGTGAAACCGCGCCGGTGCGACCGCCTGCGCGGTTTTCTTTTTGCCCCTCAAATGCCACGATCTGCTTCGAATGATGTCGAAATGAAATTGCCGTGATCGGCAGGTGATGCTCCACGGGGGGCACGAAAAGGTCGATTACGGTAAATGCTCGTTAACTCTCATCAAGCATTCTGCCCTTACGGGGGCCCATTGTCGGGCAAGGACGCAGAAGCACTTTGATTAAGCAGATCGATCAGAATCGGCGAGACCGGGGCCTGCTGCAGCGTTGCGGCACCGCGCTTCGCACGCTCCTCGCCACTGCGCTCGTGACCAGCACCATGGTGGCGACGGCGCCTGTGCAGGAAGCGGAGGCCGCCGCGGGCGACCGCGCGCTGAAGCTCTTCAACGTGCACACCAAGGAATCGGCGACCATCGTCTTCAAGCGCGGCAATCGCTACGACGCCGCCGGCCTGAAGCAGATGAACCAGTTCCTGCGCGACTGGCGCCGGAACGAGCCGACCAAGATGGATCCGCAGCTCTTCGACCTGATCTGGAGCGTGTACCAGCAGAGCGGTTCGCGCCAGCCGATCCACGTCGTCAGCAGCTATCGTTCGCCCGCCACCAACGGCATGCTCCGTTCGCGTTCGCGCGGCGTCGCCAAGAAGAGCCAGCACATGCTCGGCAAGGCGATGGATTTCTACCTGCCCGACGTCCAGCTTGCGAAGCTGCGCGCGATCGGCCTGAAGATGCAGGTCGGCGGCGTCGGCTTCTATCCGACCTCCGGCTCGCCCTTCGTCCACATGGATACCGGCAGCGTCCGCCACTGGCCGAAGATGTCGCGCGACCAGCTGGTCCGCATCTTCCCGGACGGCAAGACCCTGCACGTTCCTTCCGACGGCAAGCCCCTGCCCGGCTATGAGCAGGCCCTCGCCTCGTACAAGGCCCGCAAGGCCGGCGGTGGCGCCGCCATCATGATGGCCAGCGCCGAGCCCGCCAAGAAGGGCAAGTCCTGGTTTGCCCGCCTGACCGGCACGGACGCCTCGGACGAGGACGATATGCCGAACGCCCCGGTGGAGGCCGCCCCGGCCGAGAAGCCAGCCAAGGCTGCGCCCGCCGAGGTCGATGCCGTTCAGGTCGCGGCCGTCGCGCCGGAAGCCGCCGAGCCGGTTCCGTTCGCAACCGCTTCGGCACCCCTGCCGCGTCCGTCGCCGAACCGCGATGCCGAGCCCATGCTCGTCGCTGCGGCCGAGGCCGACGCCATCATGCCGCCGGCTCCGCGCCGCTCGCCGGTCGTCCGCCCGATGACGACGCTGGCCAGCGTCGCGCCGATCCCGCAGGCCGCGCCGCTGCAGCCGACGCCCAATTATGG
>JAEWAD010000222.1 GCA_023391905.1 Pseudomonadota bacterium
AGCACACCCTGCTCGACCAGCCCGCCCACCACGCTGGACGAGACGGCAGCGAAGCCGGCGACGGCGCTTCTCGGCATCGGTTCGCCGCCGGCAAGCGCGTCGAGCACGCGCTGACGCGCCGCCGTCATGCGGTCGGGCAGCTTGCCGGTAAGCCGCAAGGCTGGCACGGCGCGCGGCGGCTCCAGCGCGTCCGGCGCGCGCAGCACCATGCGCAGAACCATGCCGCGCTGGGTCAGCGTATAGGCCGCCACCCAGTCGACGAATCGGCGCAGCGTGGCGTCGAGCGGCGGCGAATCATAGCGATGCAACACGGCCCGCAGCCGGTTGTGGCCGACCGAGGGATCGACCGGATCGTCCCAGACGGCGCCGATCATCTCGCGCGGGCCCAGCGGCACGCGCACGACGTCGCCCGGCGCCAGGTCGAGGCCGGCCGGGACCTTGTAGGTGTAGGGTCCATCCACCGCCAGCGGCAGCAGCACGGACACGGTGCGGCCCAAATCCAATCCGAATCCCCGGAACGACAAAGCGGTCAGACGTGTTATTGACCCATAGAGAGCCCGTCACTCAAGCGAATGTCCCCATGATCCTCGAGCATGCCCTTCTGATCGTGAAGCCCGGCCGATTTGCGGCCTTCGAGACGGCGATGGCCGAGGCGGCGCCGCTGATCGCCGCGAGCCCCGGATTTCTCGGGCTGGAGGTAAGGCCGGCGGTCGAGCAGGCCGGAACCTATCTGCTGCTGGTGCGCTGGCAGAGCGTCGCCGACCACGACCCCGGCTTCCGCCGCTCCGACCGCTACCAGCGCTGGAAGGAACTGCTGCACGATTTCTACGAGCCGTTCCCGGACGTGCTGCATTTTTCCGAGCCGCTGCCGCTCTAGAACCCGCCCTTAACGCGGCATCAACCATGCCGGCATGAAATGTCGCCATGTCCGCGCCGCCGCTCGTCATCGCCGCCCGCGACACGCTCGATCAGATCGAGGCGTGGGGTGAGCACCTGCGCGGCGAGAAGCGGCTCTCGGCCAAGACGCTGGAAGCCTATTCGCGCGATCTCGAGCAGTTCCTGTCGTTCCTGACCACGCATCTCGGCAATCCGCCTGCGGTCGCCGACATCGCCGGCCTGCGCACGGCGGATCTGCGCGGCTTCATGGCGACCCGGCGCACGGCCGGCGCCGGCCCGCGCACGCTGGCGCGCGGCCTCGCGGGCATCCGCTCCTTCATCGGTTTCCTGGAGCGCGAGGGCCTCGCCAATGGCGCGGCGTTCCGCGCCATGCGCGCGCCGCGCCAGCCGAAGACCCTGCCCCGCCCGCTCGCCGCGCCGGCGGCGCTGCGCGTCGTCGACGCCGACGAACAGCTCGACGAGGAGCCCTGGGTCGCGGCGCGCAACGCCGCCGTGCTGGCGCTCTGCTATGGCTCTGGCCTGCGCATCTCGGAAGCGCTCGGCATCCGCCGCGCCGACGCGCCGCTCGACGCGAGCGCGACGCTGCGCGTCACCGGCAAGGGCGGCAAGACGCGGCTGGTGCCGGTTCTGCCGGTCGTGGCGGAGGCGGTATCGGAATATCTCCGCCTCGCGCCATCGCAGTCGAAGCCGGAAGGGCCGCTCTTCCTCGGCGTGCGCGGCGGCCCGCTCAAGGCCCGAATCGTCCAGCTCGCCATGGCGCGGCTGCGCGGCGCGCTCGGCCTTGCCGACAGCGCCACGCCGCATGCGCTGCGGCACTCCTTCGCGACACACCTGCTCGCCAACGGCGGCGATCTGCGCGCCATCCAGGAACTGCTCGGCCATGCCAGCCTGTCGACGACGCAGGTCTATACCGCCGTCGACATGGAGCGCCTGCTTTCCGCCTTCGAGAGCGCGCATCCGCGCTCCGACGGCAACCGGGCGGGTTGAGGCAGGGACGGCAATCCCGAGCGCGAAAATACATCGCGCTCCCAGAACTCGGTCATCATCCTGAGGTGCCCGGCGGAGCCGGGCCTCGAAGGAGGGTCCAGGAATCGCCGCCCGCAGCGGCTCCGCCGGAGCGACGTGGCAGGCTGGATCCTCCTTCGAGGCTTCGCTGCCGCGAAGCACCTCAGGATGATGGCGGGGCCGGTCGATCGGCCCGGAAGAATGCAGCCCTACACCGCGACCAGTTCGAACACGGCCTGGTCGATGACGAAGGATCCATCCGCCGCGATCTCGAAATGGCGGCGGACCGGCTCGGCCATCGCCGCCTGCAGGGCGCGGATCGCGGCGACCTGGACCTCGGGCGTCCGCATCCGGCCGACCCAGGCGGCGAAATCGAGCGGCAGGCGGCGGCGCGTCACGCCGGTAACGGCGAAGCCGGCCTCGGCCGCGATCGCCACCCATTCTGCAGTCGAATAATCGCGCACATGCGAGGGATCGCGCAGCATCTCGAAGGTCTGCAAGAAGGTGTCCGAGACAAGGCTTTCCGGCGCGATGATGTCGGAAATCACCGCCGTGCCGCCGGCGCGCAGGACACGGCGCGCCTCGCGAACACCCTTGCGGACGTCCTGCCAGTGATGCGCCGAATAGCGCGACAGCACCAGATCGAACGACCCGTCCGCGAAGGGCATCGCCTCGGCCGCGCCCTGCCGGGTCGACAGATTGGCGTGGCCGCGCTTCGTCGCCTCGGCCGCGACGGCAGCGAGCATCTCGGCCGACAGGTCGTAGGCGACGACGGAGCCGACCACCGGCGCGACGCCGTAGCTGACATGGCCGCCGCCGCAGCCGAGGTCCAGTGCCTTGGCGCTCGGCGTCCGGCCGGCGATCGCGACCACCTGGCCGAGATCATCGCCGGCGGCATGCACGGCGCTTGCGACATAGGCGGAGGCCTGCGCGCCGAACTGCTGCACGACCAGCGCCTCGTGGCTGGTGCTCGATGCCGGTTTCACCGGATCTTCGGAAGGGGGCGACGATTGGGACATGATGGCGATCCATGCGGTCGAGCGGTGGGTGGTGTGGATCATCGACCGTCTGGACCGTGATTGCCAGCACCGATAAACCCGTACCAGATCCAAGTTTATCCTGGTATAATTGCTACCATGATCCCGGAAACCGAGACCGTCCGCCGGCGCGAGCTGGGCGAGTTCGTGCGCGCCCATCGCGAGCGCCTGCAACCGGCCATGTTCGGGCTGGAACCGGGCTCGCGGCGGCGCACGCCGGGCCTGCGCCGCGAGGAGCTGGCGCAGCTCTCCGGCGTCGGGGCTACCTGGCTGAGCTGGATCGAGCAGGGCCGCGACATCGCCGTCTCGGCCAATGCGCTGGCGCGGCTTGCACGGGTGATGCGGCTGACGCCGGCCGAACGCGCCTATCTGTTCGATCTCGGCGGCCGGCGCGACCCGCAGGCGGCCGAGGACCATGGCGCCGATGCCC
>JAEWAD010000269.1 GCA_023391905.1 Pseudomonadota bacterium
CGCCAACGCCGCGCTGATCGAGCTCGACCCGAAGGCCGATGCCCGCGCCAACGCCGTGCTGGCGACCGCCGTGTTCACCGCCGGCTGCGCCTTCGGCCCGGTGATCAGTTCGGCGGCGCTGCATTTCGACCTTTGGCCGCTGCACCTGCCCTTCCTCCTCATCGCCGCGCTGGCGATGATCACCATCCTCGGCCTCGCCACCGCCTCCTGGCATCCCGCGCCGCGCGTCGCGCCCGTCGCGACCGCCACTGCCGGGCCGGCGCCGCAGTCCGGCCGCTACACCGCCTTCGCGATCGCCGCTGGCGCGGTGATCATCGCCTGGACCGTCGGCGCCACCTTCGCCGGCCTCGGCGTCACCTTCGTGCACGAACTGCTCAAGGTCGAAAGCCAGGCCGCGTCCGGCGTCATCGTCGCCGCCTTCCAGGCCGTTGCCGGCCTCAGCCAGCTGGCGAGCCAGCGGCTCGATTCGAACCGCGCCATGGTGATCGGCACGACGACGATCGCGTTCGCGATCCTGCTCTGCGCCTTCGCGATCTGGACCGCCACACCGCTCCTCTTCGTGCTCGGCACGATCGGCAGCGGTCTCGGCTACGGCGCCGCCTTCGTCGGCTCGGCCGGCGTCGTCAATCGCATCGCGCCGCCGGACCGGCGGGCGACCTGGGTCTCGACCTATTATTTCACCGCTTATCTCGCCAATGCGCTGCCGGTGCTGGCGCTCGGCTTCCTCGGCGACCGGCTCGGCCTGTTCGGCTCGTTCCTGTGCCTGACCACCTTCACGGTGATCGGCACGATCCTCGTCAACAGCGCCGCCCGCGTCGTGCTGCGGTCGGCCTCGCGCCGCCGTTGAGACAGGCCGGCGCGACCATGGTCGCGCCGGCGCTTCGCGCCCGCGGGCTTTCGCCGCCCGCCGCGTTCAGATCCCGGCATACCATTCATAGCCGCGATCTTCCCAGAAGCCGCCCTTGCCGCCATCGATGTCGCGATAGTCGGAGACGGCCTCGATGCGCATGACATATTTCGCCATCTTGTAGCCGAGCTGGCGCTCGACCCGGAGGCGAAGCGGCGCGCCATGCGGGATCGGCAGGGGCCGGTCGTTCATCTCATAGGCGAGGATCGTCTGGGCGTGGTTGGCGTCCGGCAGGCCGAGGCTCTCATAGTACTTGGCGCCGCCGGCGAGCGTCTCCTCGAGCGTGTCGGCGCAGTAGAACACGATGTAGCGCGCCTCCGGCTTCAGCCCGGCCTGGTCGAGCAGCGCCTTCAGCGGCACGCCCTTCCATTTGCCGATGCAGCTCCAGCCCTCGACGCAGTCATGCCGGGTGATCTGGGTCCGCGACGGCATCGCCCGCAATTCGGCCAGCGACCATTCGGCCGGACGCTCGACCAATCCGCCGAGCTTGAGCCTCCAGGTCTGGAAATTGTCGGCCGCGAAAGCGAGATAGTCCGCGTCCTGCGGATCGGTGCTGCCATTCGGCTTGAAGTCGGGCGAGATGTCGGCCTCGCCATATTCGCGCGCCATGTCGTTGGGGCCGAGGATGGCGCGCTGCGTCGTGCGCGTCAGGGTCTCGGCGCTGGCCAGCATGCGACGGAACCAGTCGACATTCGAAAGCTGGTCGCAGCCGGAAAGCACCAGCGCGCCACCGAGCGCCAGGGTGCGCTTCAGGAAGCCGCGACGGTCGAGCCGTTGGTCAGCGCGCATCGGACTTCTCCTCCGGATCGATCGCGTAGCGGCCGGTGATCATCGAGCGCAGATTGTTGAAGACGCCGGAGATCAGCACCATGACGAGGTGGACGATGATGAAGAGCACCACCAGCGTGGCGCAGATGAAGTGGATGGTGCGCGCCGTCTGCCGGCCGCCGAAGATCTCGACCAGCCAGGGGAAGGCCGCGTCCATGCCGGGCGACATGGTCAGCCCGGCCAGCACCAGCAGCGGCAGCACGACCAGCGCGATGCCGAAATAGGCGAGCTTCTGCAGCACGTTGTAGTGCCGCGCTTCCTCGCCCTTCGGGAACCGCAGCCGCATGTGCTCCCAGATCGACGTCCCGATGTGGCGGAACTGCTCGCGCGTCGGCACCAGTTCGCGCAGATGGCCGGTAGTCAGGCTGTAGGCCAGGTAGACGAGGCCGTTGGCGACGAACAGCCAGGCGAAGAAGAAGTGCCAGCGCCGGCCGGTGGCGAGATCCTGATAGCTCGGCAAGGTCGCCCAGCTCGGGAAGCCGCGCTCGACCCATTCGCCATTTTCGCGCGAGGCGCCGAGCACGCCGGTGGTGGTGAAGTCATGGCCGGCGATGGTGGTGACCCCGACGGGGGTGTCGTCGCTGCCCGGCGCCGCGCGCATGGCGAGGGCGGGGCTGTCGAAATGCGAGCGCTGGCCGAGATAGAGGGCCGGATGCGCGTTGAAGATCTGCATGCCGCTCATCAGCAGCACGGCGATGCAGAGCACGTTGACCCAGTGCGTGATCCGGACCACCAGCCGGTGGCGATAGATCAGGCGGCGTCCAGGAACGCCATCTTCCGAAATCGCAGACATGGCCGGCCTCCGCCGGCCCGGCACGCGGTCGAAATGGCCGCCCATCTTCCGGGCCCGACCATTCTACGCCGAATTGGCCCGAGAGGTTTCGCGAAAGGGGCGCCTCCCCCGCCATCCCAACACGCTCCCCGTCATCCCTGCGAAAGCAGGGATCCATACGGCCGCGCCCTTGGGAGGTTCGCGCGGTCAGCAACCCGGCGGAAATGGATCCCGGGTCAGGCCCGGGATGACGGCGAGCGGGGACATGGGCTGGGTGCGAACCTTCGACACGCTTCCCCTCTCCCATGGGAGAGGGGAAGGGGCCTCAGTTCTTCAGCTTGGTGCCGTTCTGCGCGGCGATGTAGTCGGACATCATCGGCACGAACTTCTCGGCCTGGCCCGAGGCGGCCATGGCGGCGAAATTGTTCTTCACCGCCTCGCCGAGCGTGTTCACGGCGCGGGCGTCATCGGCCATCGCCGCCAGGTAGCGCAGGTCCTTGTAGGCGTTCGAGATGGTGAAGGGGTGGGCGTTCTCGTTGCCGTCGATGACGTAGTTCATGAAGGTGTCGTAGAAGCCGCAATGCATGCGGCCCTTGCTGATCACCGAATGGAACGTGTCCGGCGAGATGCCGACCTTCTGGCCGATGGCGAGCGCCTCGGAATAGAGCGCGGCATAGCCGAGCGACAGGAAGTTGTTGATCAGCTTCATCTTGTGGCCGGCGCCGACCGGGCCGACATGCACGATGGTGGCGGCCCAGCAGGCGATCAGCGGCTCGATCGAGGCGAACACCTCGTCCGAGGCGCCGACCAGCGCCTGCAGCTTGCCCGCCATGGCGCCCGCCGGCGTGCCGCCGAGCGGCGCGTCGACGAAATGCGCGCCGACCAGGTCGAGTCGCTCGGCCAGGCGCAGCGTCGTCGTCGGCTCGGAGGTCGAGCAGTCGATCACCACCAGCCCCGGCCGCGCGCCGGCCAGGATGCCCTCCGGCCCCTCAATGACCGCCTCGACGTCGGCCGAGCCGGTGACGCAGAGGAAGATCACCTCGGCGCTCTGCGCCATCTCGGCCGGCGTCTTCACCTCGGTCGCGCCCTTGGCGATCAGGCGCTCGACCGCCTCGCGCCGGCGATTGGCCATGACCAGCAGCGCATTGCCCTTGGTCACGAGGTTGGTTGCCATCCCCTCGCCCATGAATCCGAGCCCGATGAAGCCGACGGTGCGGTTCGCCATAGCTGCAACCCCTCCCTGGGTGTTTGCATTTGATTTCATTCGCAGATTAGAGTGCCGGGCGGGCTCAGGACAAGGCAGACGGCCGGCCTGTCCGTGCCAATTTTCCGTTTCGTCCGATTGTCCGACAATGGCAATCGGGCCCCTTCCTCGTGTATCAAGGCGTGCCCGATCCGCCGCCGCGCGCGGATGACGCCCCAAGCCAGATTCGCCCCAGCCAGTTTCAAGGAGCATTCATGTCCCGGCCCGAACTTCTCATGCCTGGCCGCATGCAGCAGAACGTCAACGATGCCCTCGACGCCAAGTTCACCGTGCATCGTCTCTACGACGCCAAGGATCCGGCCGCGCTGCTGGCCGAGGTCGCGCCCCGCATCCAGGCCGTCGCCGTCGGCGGCGCCGTCGACGCGGCGCTGATGGACAAGCTGCCGAAGCTCGAGATCGTCGCCTCGTTCGGCGTCGGCTACGACCTCGTCGATGCCAAGCACGCCGCCACAAAGGGCGTCATCGTCACCAACACGCCGGATGTGCTGACCGAAGAAGTCGCCGATACCGCGCTCGGCCTGCTCCTGATGACGGTTCGCGAGCTCTCGGCTTCCGAGCGCTACCTGCGCGCCGGCAAGTGGCCGTCGGGCAACTATCCGCTCAGCAGCTCGCTGCGCGACCGCACCGTCGGCATCGTCGGCCTCGGCCGCATCGGCAAGGCGATCGCCCGCCGCCTCGAGGCGTTCGACGTCAAGGTCGTCTACCACAACCGTCGCCCCGCCGAGGACGTCTCCTACAAGTACTATGCCGACCTGACCGAGATGGCTCGCGACGTCGACACGCTGCTCAGCGTGCTGCCGGGCGGCGCCTCGACCGAGAAGGCGATCAACCGCGCCGTGCTCGACGCGCTCGGCCCCAACGGCATCCTGATCAATATCGGCCGCGGCACGGTCGTCGACGAACCGGAGCTGATCAAGGCGCTGCAGGAGAAGCGGATCCTCGCCGCCGGCCTCGACGTGTTCGAGAAGGAGCCGCAGGTTCCGGCCGAGCTGATCGCGCTCGAAAACGTCGTGCTGCTGCCGCATGTCGGCTCGGCCTCGGTCTATACGCGCGACGCCATGGGCCAGCGCGTCATCGACAACCTCTATGCCTGGCTCGACGGCAAGGCACCGCTCAGCCCGGTCGCCGAGACGCCGTTCACCGGCTGGAAGAAGTAAGGCCCCGGGGCCCTTCGCGATCCCCTCCCGCACGCGGGAGGGGATTTTTTGTGCCTGACACGACGCCCCGCGCTCGGCGTCATCCCGGGCTTGACCCGGGATCCATTCAGCCGCGACACGGGGAAGTTCGCACGCCCAGAAACCCGGCGGCATGGATCCCCGCCTGCGCGGGGATGACGGAGCCCGCCTCAGAGCGAGAAGCCGCCGTCCGACAGGTAGACCTGGCCGGTCGTGTAGCGCGACTCGTCCGACGCCAGGTAGATCGCCAGAGACGCGATCTCCTCGGCCGTGCCGAGCCGGCCCATCGGCTGGCGGTCGATGAACTGCTGGCGGATCTCCTCCACCGTCTTGCCCTGCTTCTCCGCCTGCTCGGCGATGCGGCCGTCCAGCGACGGCGACTGGATCGTGCCCGGCGCGATCGAGTTCACGCGGATGCCCTGGCGGATATAGTCGGCGGCGACCGCCTTGGTCAGGCCGACGACGGCGGCCTTCGACGCGCCATAGGCATAGCGGTTCGGAATGCCGCGCACCGAGCTCGCGCCCGACGAGATGTTGACGATCGAGCCCTCGCCCTTCGCCAGCATGCCCGGCAGGAAGGCGCGGATCGTCCGGTGCATCGCCTTGGCGTTGATGTCGAAGGAGAGGTCCCAGTCCTCGTCCGAGGTGGAGAGCACCGTGCCGTGATGCACGAAGCCGGCGCAGTTGAACAGGATGTCGACCGGGCCGACCTGCTTCGCCAGCGCATCGACCGCCGCCGTCGAGCGCACGTCGAGCGCGTGCACCTCGGCGACGCCGCCGGCCTTCAGGTCCGCCATCAACTCCGGCTTCAGATCCGTGGCGATGACATAGGCGCCCTCGGCCGCGAAGGCGAGCGCCGTCGCATGGCCGATGCCGGCGCCGGCCGCGGTGAGAAAGGCGCGCTTGCCCTTGAGACGTCCCGTCATGATTTCCTCCCGAACAGGATTTTTTGGTTGCGGTGGCGGCTCAGCCGCCGGTTGGAAGTCGGCGCACCATGTGCACGATGCGGCGATCGCCGAGGTCCTCGATCCGTTCGATCGAGAAGCCCTTGCGGCCGTACCAGGCGACATTGGCGCGATAGAGTTCGTTGGTGAGAAGCCGGAGCGTCGCGCGATCCAGGACGCGGGCGCGGAGCGTCGCCGCGTCGAGCAGGCGGTTGCCGAGGCCGTGCCCCTTGCAACGCGGCGCCACCGAGATGCTTTCGATATAGAGGTCTTCCGGCCGCAGATTGAGGATCAGGGCGCCGGCGACGCCGCCCTCGTCCTCGGCGAGCCAGACCTCCCAGTCCCGGAGCACGTCGCCATAGTCCCAGCGCAGCGGCAGCGGCAGGCGACCGGCGATGATGCGGTTGGGCTCGTAGGCAGCCTCCTGCATGGCCCAAAGCGCGGCGCGGTCCGTCGCCACGGCGCGGCGCAGGCCGGCGAGTTCGTTCACCGGGCCGTCTCCGCCGTCAGCGCGCCGAGGCTCCGCTTCTGCCGGCCCTCGGCGTCGAAATTGGCGGGATCGAGCCAGGCCTCGAAGCCGGCTTTCACGCGGGGCCAGTCGCTGTCGAGCATGGCGAACCACGCCGTGTCGCGGTTGCGGCCCTTGACGATCATGTGCTGGCGGAACGTGCCCTCATAGGCGAAGCCGTAGCGCGCCGCCGCGCGCCGCGACGGCGCGTTCAGATCGTTGCACTTCCACTCGTAGCGGCGATAGCCGAGCTCGAAGGCATGGCGCGCCATCAGGTACATCGCCTCGGTGGCCCCGGCGGTGCGCTGCAACGCCGGCGTATAGAGGATGTTGCCGACTTCGATGGCCCGGTCCTGCGGCGCGATGCGCATATAGGTGGCGTGGCCGACAGCCTTTCCGGTCGCGCGATCGAGAATGGTGAAGAGCAGCGGATCGTCCTTCTTCGCGGCCTCCGCGTAATGGGCGGAGAAGCTCTCGAAATCGGCGAAAGGTCCATGCCCGAGATAGGCCCAGAGCCCGTCATTCGCCGAACCCGCCGATCGCTCGTAGATGTCGCGGCCATGCGCGGCGAGGTCGAAGGGGACGATCGAGACGAAGCGGCCTTCGAGCGTCACGCGCTGCGGGCGCGGCGCGGGCGTCGTGTCGACCACCACGCCGACCGGATAGGCATCAGGCGATGTCACGATGGCGTACCTCTGGCGAAAGGCGCGAAGAAGCGGTTGAGGTCGGCGCCCGGCTCGGCCTCGGCCAGGCCCTTCACCGTGCCCGTGCCGGCCACCTCGCGCGCCAGGCGCAGGAAGCCGCCATAGGCGGCGCGGGCGAGCGCGGTGGCGAGCGAGACGCGGCGCACGCCGGCCTGCGCGAGGTCGGCGATCGACTGCGAGGGGTCGAGCGCGATGACGTTGACCGGCTTGCCGCCGGCGGCATCGATCACCCGCGCGATCGCGGCGGCGTCGAGCTTGCCCGGCACGAACAGCACGTCGGCGCCGGCTGCCGCGTAGGCGGCGATGCGGCGGCAGGCCTCGTCCAGCCCGCCCGGATGGCCGGTGAGCAGCGCCTCACTGCGCGCGGTCAGCAGCACGTCCGGCCCGGCGGCGTCGATCGCCGCGCGCGCGGCGCGAACCCGGTCGACGGCGTGGTCGAATTCGTAGAGCGAGCGGTCGGCCGCCATGTCCTCGACCGAGAGGCCGGCGACGCCGGTCTCGACGCAGAGCGCGACATTCGTCGCGACCGCCTCGGCGGCGTCGGCAAAGGCGTTGCCGAAATCGGCATTCACGGGAAGGTCCGTCGCGGTCACGATCTCGGCGATGTGCACCAGCATGGTGTCGCGGTCGACGGCGCCGTCCGGCAGGCCGCGGCTGAAGGCGAAGCCGCCGGATGTGGTGGCGAGCGCCGGGAAGCCGAGGCCGGCGGAAAGCCGGGCGCTGCCGATATCCCAGGGATTGGGCATGACGAAACAGCCGGCGTCATGCAGCCTGCGGAAGGTGGCGCGCCGCGCCGCGATCGATGTCATGATGCTCCTCGCCCTCGAACCGCCGATCTTAGCGATCAGTCGTCCGATGTCGATGGACCCGGGCTGCTTTTCCGAGGCTCCGGAACGGGAATGCCGCGCCGGACCAGTTCCTCGGCGATGAGGCGCGGAACGCCCCGGCAGCCACAATGCGCGGCGTGCTCGAGATGCCAGGCGACCCGCTGGTCGAGCGTCGGCTTCTCCGGCATCGGATGGGCTTCATGCCAGCCGGCGTTGATCCTGCCCATGTCGCCCCCTCGTCTCAGAAGCGGGTTTCGATTTCCCAGTCGTCATCAAGCTCGTCGCGGATCGCCGCGACGATCATCTGGCCCTCGGTGCGCCAGAGAATCTCGGCCTCGGCGCTGGAGAAGCGCGAGGATTTGGGGTCGGCGGGATCGAAGATCGCGTCGAAAGCATCGCTCCACGCCTCGATCCGGTCGAGGAGATCATCGGACAGGTCGAGGTCGTCGGGCTCGATCGGATGGGCCGGCTTGTTGTCGGGCACCAGCCAGAAGTGCTGGCCGATGCCCTCGGGCGAAATTCTGAGACGCGGCAAGAAAGCCTCCACGGATTGGGAAGACGACATTTAGGACAAGATCGATCCGGATGGAATTCGGCTAGCCGCTGTCTTCGCGCATGCGCCCGACACCGGCAACGGCGCCCCTCCCCCTTGTGGGGAGGGTCGGGGTGGAGGTACCAGCACCGGCCCGTCCGAAGGGCCATTCGCGCTTTCCCGGAACCAGCGAGGCGGCACCCCCTCCCTAGCCCTCCCCACAAGGGGGAGGGAATGAGGTCTTGCCGCTTCGGACTCTGAACGCCTCCGCCATCATCCTGATCAGCAAGCGAAGCAACGGCGCCCCCTCCCCCCTTTGGGGAGGGTCGGGGTGGGGGGTACCAGCACCGGCCCGTCCGAAGGGCCATTCGCGCTTTCCCGGAACCAGCGAGGCGGCACCCCCTCCCTAGCCC
>JAEWAD010000287.1 GCA_023391905.1 Pseudomonadota bacterium
TCGCTGCGCCGCGCGATTCCGACCAGCAGGCGGCCGCGCTCGGCGCGCCGGTCGAGGGTGGCGTCGAAAGCGATCTCGCCCGGGGCGATCTCGTCTTCTGGAAGGGGCATGTCGGCATCCTCAGCGATGCCGCGACGCTGCTGCATGCGAGCGGCTACCACATGGCCGTGGTCGAGGAACCGCTCGCCGAGGCGCTCGCGCGCTATGCCGGATTGGGTGTCGTCCCGACCGGCGTGCGGCGGATCGCCTGATCCGCCGCTAAGCGTACTCAATAACCACGCGAAACGTCGACCAAATTGGGCAGCGCCGCGCCGGCCTCGAAAGCGAGGATCTGGCGGTGGATGCCGTTCGCCAGCACGCTCGCCTCGCTGGAGGCGGCGACATGCGGCGTCACGACGACGCGCGGATGGTCCCAGAACGGGCTGTCGGCGGCAAGCGGCTCGGGATCGAACACGTCGAGGCTGGCGCCGATCAGGCGGCCGTCGTCGAGCGCCGCGAGGATGTCGGCGTCGACCTGCAGCCCGCCGCGCCCGGCATTGATGACGACCGGGCCGCCCAGCGCGCCGTCCTTTGCCAGACGATCGAACACGGAAGCATTCAGGATGCCCCGCGTGTCGGGCGTCAGCGGCACCAGGGCGACCAGGATGTCGGTCCTGCCGAGGAAGGCGGTGAGCCCGTCCTCGCCATGGAAGGTCTCGATCCCCGGGATCTGCTTCGGCGAGCGGCTCCATCCGGCGACCTGGAAGCCGAGCCGGGCGAGCACCTCGGCCGCGTCTCGGCCGAGCTCGCCGAGACCCATGATGCCGACGCGCACGTCGTGAGCGACCGGCTGGCGCAGTTCGTGCCAGACATGGGCCGCCTGCTGGCGCGCATAGGCGAGGTGCTGGCGGTGATGCAGCAGCACCTGCAGCGTCACCCATTCGGTCATGCGGGTGGTCAGGTCGGGGTCGACGACGCGGACGATCGGCACGTCGGGCAGCGCCGCATTGCCGACGACATGGTCGACGCCGGCGCCGAGCGAGAACACGGCCTTCAGGTTCGGCAGATCGGCGAAGGCCTCCGCCGGCGGCCGCCAGGCGAGCACATAGTGGATCGCCGACCGGTCCGGCACGTCGGGCCAGATCGCCAGCGGCCGCTCCGGCTCGGCGGCGAAGGGCAGGGCCCAGGGCTCCGGTGCCCAATTGCCGGAGGCAATCAGGATGCCGGGCAGAACGGTCTTGTCGGTCATTGCGAAACGATACCTTCGGGAGCCGTCTCGATCGAGAAGGCGGCTGCGATGAGGGCGCGGGTGTAGTCGGTCTCCGGCGCCGTGAAGATCTTTTCGGACGTCCCGCGCTCGACCACCTTGCCGCCGCGCATGACGATCACCTCGTTGGCGAGCGCGCGAACTACCTTCAAATCGTGGCTGATGAAGAGATAGGCGAGGCCGTGCCGCCGCTGCAGGTCGCGCAGCAGGTCGACCACCTGCGCCTGCACCGACATGTCGAGCGCCGAGGTCGGCTCGTCGAGCATGACGAATTGCGGCTGCAGCACCATGGCGCGGGCGATCGCGATGCGCTGGCGCTGACCGCCGGAGAATTCGTGCGGATATCGATGCCGCGTCGCCGGGTCGAGACCGACTTCCTCGAGCCCCTGCGCGACGCGCTTCTCGCGCTCGCCAAAGGAAAGCTGCGGCTCGTGCACGCGCAGGCCCTCGGCGATGATCTCGCCGACCGACATGCGCGGGCTCAGCGAGCCGAACGGATCCTGGAAGACGATCTGCATGTGGCGGCGCAGCGGCCGCATCGCCTGGAAGCCGCGGCCATCGATGCGCTCGCCCTTGAAGTCGATCGCGCCCTTCGAGCCGATCAGCCGCATGATGGCGAGGCCGAGCGTGGTCTTGCCGGAGCCGGATTCGCCGACGACGCCGAGCGTCTGCCCGCGCCGCACGGCGACGTCGATTCCGTCCACCGCCTTGACGTGGTCGACGGTGCGGCGCATCAGCCCGCGCTTGATCGGGAACCAGACCTTGAGGTCCTCGGTCTTGACGACGACCGGCGCCGTCTCGTCGGCCGGCGGCGGCGCGCCCTTCGGTTCGGCGGCGAGCAGGTGCTTCGTGTAGCTGTGCTGCGGGTGGTCGAAGATCTCCTTGGTCGGACCCTGCTCGACGATCTTGCCCTTGGTCATCACGCAGACCCGGTCGGCGATCTTGCGCACGATGCCGAGGTCGTGGGTGATGAAGAGCAGCGCCATGCCGGTGCGGGTCTGGATCTCCTTCAAGAGCTTCAGGATCTGCGCCTGCACGGTGACGTCGAGCGCCGTGGTCGGCTCGTCGGCGATCAGCAGGTCCGGCTCGTTGGCGAGCGCCATGGCGATCATGACGCGCTGGCGCTGGCCGCCGGAAAGCTGGTGCGGATAGGCGGTGAGGCGCTTCTCCGCGTCGCGGATGCCCACCTCGGCGAGCAGCTCGAGGATGCGCTTCTCGGCTGCCTTGCCGGAGAGGCCGCGATGGATCTTCAGGATCTCGCCGATCTGCTGCTCGATCGTGTGCAGCGGATTGAGCGAGCTCATCGGCTCCTGGAAGATCATCGTCACGTCGTTTCCGCGCACTTTGCGCAGCTCGCGATCGCTGACCGTCAGCAGGTCCTTGCCGTCGAGCAGGATTTTTCCGGTCGGATGCTCGGCGGACGGGTAGGGCAGCAGCTTCAGCACCGAGAGCGCCGTCACCGACTTGCCCGAGCCGGATTCGCCGACGAGGGCGAGGGTCTCGCCGCGTCCGACGGTGAACGAAATCCGGTCGACGGCGACGGTGCGGTTCTCTCCCTGCAGGAAGTGGACGGAGAGGTCCTCGACGGCGAGAAGCGGCTTCGCGGACGGTTCGGCGGTCATGGTCTCAGTCTTGTCCATCATGTCAGCCGAACGTCTTTCTGGGATCGAAGGCGTCGCGCACCGCCTCGCCGATGAAGACGAGCAGGCTCAGGATCACCGAGATGACGACGAAGCCGGTCAGGCCGAGCCAGGGGGCCTGGAGGTTGTTCTTGCCCTGCGCCAGCAGCTCGCCGAGCGATGGCGAGCCGGGCGGCAGGCCGAAGCCGAGGAAATCGAGCGAGGTCAGCGTCGTGATCGAGCCGTTCAGGATGAAGGGCAGGAAGGTCAGCGTCGCCACCATGGCGTTGGGCAGCACGTGACGGACGATGATCGTCCGGTTACGGACGCCGAGCGCCCGCGCCGCGCGGACATATTCGAAGTTTCGGGCCCTGAGGAACTCGGCGCGCACCAGGCCGACCAGCCTGACCCAGGAGAACAGCAGCAGGATGCCGAGCAGAACCCAGAAGCTCGGCACCAGGATCGAGGCCATGATCAAGAGGATGTAGAGCTCGGGCAGCGAGGTCCAGATGTCGATGAAGCGCTGGAAGATCAGGTCGAGCCAGCCGCCGAAATAGCCCTGCACGGCGCCGGCGAGGATGCCGACCGCCGAGGAAACGATGGTCAGCACGAGCCCGAAGAGGACCGAGAGGCGGACGCCATAGAGCAGGCGCGCGACGACGTCGCGGCCCTGGTCGTCGGTGCCCATCCAGTTGAAGTTGCCGAGCGTGCAATTCGGGTCTTCGTCGCCGAGCGGATAGGCGCGGCAGCGCTCCTCCTTCGGGATCATCCACCAGGGCGGCGCCGGCGCCGGCGTCGCCCTCTCGTTGTTGACCGTGTCGTAGGAGTAGCGGATCGGCGGCCAGATCATCCAGCCATTCGCGTTGATCTCCTCCTGGATGAAGGGATCGCGGAAATTGGTGGTCGCCAGGAAGCCGCCGAACTTCTCCTCCGGATAGTCGTTGAAGACCGGCAGCAGCAATTCGCCCTTGTAGGAGGCGACCAGGGGCCGGTCGTTGGCGATGAAGTTCGAGCCCAGCGTCAGGGCGAACAGCGCCAGGAAAATCCAGAGCGACCAGTAACCGCGCCGGTGCGCCTTGAAATTGCGCCAGCGGCGCAGGTTGAGCGGCGAGAGCGACAGGCGGGTCGGCTCGATTTCGCGGGCTTGCACAGAGACATCGGTCACGTCAGACATCCCGCCGTTCGAAATCGATGCGCGGATCGATCCAGGTGTAGGTCAGGTCGGAGAGCAGGCCGATCACGAGGCCCATCAGCGAGAAGATGAACAGCGTCGCGAACACGACCGGATAGTCGCGGCCGACGACGGATTCGAAGCCGAGCAGGCCGAGCCCGTCGAGCGAGAAGATGTTCTCGATGAGCAGCGAGCCGGCGAAAAACGCCGAGATGAAGGCGCCGGGGAAGCCGGCGATCA
>JAEWAD010000288.1 GCA_023391905.1 Pseudomonadota bacterium
ATCGTGGTGGTGGTGGCGGACGCGGTCGGCGTTGAGGAGAACGGTCATGCAGAAGATGGCTCTCTCGGCGCTTGGCGCCGTCGTTGCAACTGTCGTTGTCCTCGCCGTCCAGCCCGCCGGCGCGCAGGAAGTCTTTGCCTCGCCCGAGGCGGCCTCGACGGCGCTCGTCGCCGCGGCGAAGGCACCCGAAAAGGGAATGCTGGACAAGATCTTCGGTCCGGGCGCCCAGGAAGTGATCGCGTCGGGTGACGCCGATGTCGACAAGCAGCGCCTGTCCGATTTCCTCGAACTCGCGAGCAAGGGCAGCGCCGTCGAAGATGGCGAGAACGGCGCCAAGGTCCTGACCTATGGCGCGGATCAATGGCCGTTCCCGATCCCGCTCAAGAAGAGCGGAGACGGCTGGACGTTCGATCTCGCCGCGGGCAAGCAGCAGATCGCCGACATGTCGATCGGGCAGAACGAGCTCGTGGCGATCGGCGTCTGCGACGACTATGTCGCCGCCCAGAACGAGTACTTCCGGAGCCTGCATGACGACGAGCCGGTGCAGCAGTTCGCACGCCGGCTGGTCAGCCGGCCGGGCCTGCATGACGGCCTCTACTGGGAGCCGGAATCGTCGACCGACCTCAGTCCGCTCGGCGACCGGATCGTGGCCGCGGCCGTGCGTACAAGCGACGACCCGAACGCGCCGCGATCCTATCAGGGCTACCGCTACCACATCCTGACCCGCCAGGGCCCGTCGGCGCCCGGCGGCGCCTATGACTACCTCGTCAACGGCCGCATGCTGGCCGGTTTCGCCCTGATCGCCTATCCGGAAAAATGGGGCGAGACGGGCATCATGACGTTCCTGTGCGACCAGCGCGGCAATGTCTGGCAGCGCAATCTCGGCGCCGAGACCGACAGGGTGGCGCCCGGCATCCGCACGTTCAACCCGCATTCCGATTGGGATCCGGTCGAGCCCTAGACGCGACGCCGGAGCGCCGCATGCAGCCAGGACGGCGGGTGCAACATCGCCCGCCGTCTCTTTTCGTGCGACGCCTGTTCCTACCGTCGTGCGAAGCGAACGGCGAAAACCAAGACCAGCAGGAAAAGCGGGCGCGCAGACTAGCGCGGAGAACACCGACCGTTTCCCGTCGCGCGCCAAAAACGCCGCCGGCTGCCACTACTTAGCAACGCCCCGTCAAACGTCGCTTCAGTGTCCGTGATGCGTCTCGTCGCGGAATACTTCAACATCCGATCTATTGTATCAGCTTATGATACGGATCGATCGGGACAAAACTTCTCTGGACTAGACCGTCCACCGCCCACATACTGAAACCAACACGATTGGGATCATCTTGCATGCAATACCCGATCCTTGGTGCCGCAGTCTTCATCGGCATCGCGACACTGACCTCTACGTCAGGGTCTGCGACCGAGGCCGCCATGGGCCGCTACACACCGGGCCTGTTCGCCGTGCCGGGCGCTGGCATCGTCCCGCCCATGCCCAATGTCTACTGGCAGAGCACAAGCTTCGTCTATTTCGGCTCGGCGGGAGACGACCTCGAAATCCCGATCGGTGGAACCGCCCAGTTCGGCCTTTCCGCAGACATCATCGCCACATCCATGACGGGCCTCTGGGTCCCTGACATCAAGCTCGGCGATAATCTGACCTTTGCCATCAGCGGAACAATCCCCGTCGGTTACATGAAGGTGGACGCCGCGCTGGGGCCCTTCGGCGCCTCCGATCATGTCACCGACATAGGCGACATCATGGTGGCGCCCACGATTGGCTGGAACGAGGGTGCGAACTTCGTTTCGGCGGCGCTTCGGATCTATGGACCGACCGGTGGGTGGGAAAAGAACGCGCTCGCCAATATCGGCCTCAACTATTGGACCTTTTCTCCGACCCTCGCCTACACGCACCTGGTGCCGGAGAAGGGCATCGACTTCTCGTTCGTCGCGGGTCTCGACATCAATACGGAGAACACGGCGACGGACTACACCAGCGGCCTGCTGGCCCATTTCGACGCGATCCTGACGAAGAAGTTCGAGAACAATGTCGGCATCGGCATATTCGCATCGGCGCTGTTGCAGGTGACCAAGGATGACGGCGGCGTCATCGCAGATCGGCTGGACGGTTTCGAAGGCCGATCCTTCGCCATAGGGCCTGTCCTGACCTACACCGGCGGCACGAAGGAAAGTCCCGTCAGCTTCAGCATGAACTGGGCCCCCGAGTTCGGCGTCAAGAACAGGCTCGAGGGCAACGCCGTGTATCTCAACATTTCGGGCGCCTTCTAGGCCAAGCATCGACCAGAAGCATGGAGAGATCGACGATGAGGAGCGCCGTCCGAGCCGCCATGGCAGCTGTCGCCGCGCTGGTCCTGCAGACGGGCAGCCTGCTTGCCGACGACGATGCCGAACTCGCCAAGCAACTCGCCAACCCGGTGGCGGATCTGATCAGCGTGCCGTTCCAGGGCAACTATGACTGCTGCCTCGGGCCCAGCGACGCCGGCCAGTATACGCTCAACCTGCAGCCCGTCATCCCGTTCACGCTGACCGATGATCTCAACCTTATCGTCCGCACCATTCTGCCGACGATCCAGCAGGGAGAACTGGCGCCCGGCTATGGCAGCCATTTCGGCCTCGGCGACACCACCCAGAGCTTCTTCCTCTCCCCGGCGCTGAAGGACGGCTGGGTGTTCGGCGCGGGCCCGGCCTTTCTGTGGCCGACGGCGACGGAGAGCGAGCTCGGCAGCGGTATCTGGGGCGCTGGCCCGACCGCCGTCCTGCTCAAGCAGAGGGATGGTTGGACGGTCGGCGTGCTCGCCAACCAGATCTGGTCCTATGCCGGGCCCGACAGCCGCGACGACTACAGCAAAGCCTTTGTCCAGCCCTTCCTCAACTACACCTTTCCGGACACGACATCGCTGATCCTAAACACCGAGTCGACCTATGACTGGGAATCCGGTGACTGGACGATCCCGATCAACTTCGGTGTCAGCAAGATCTTCAAGTTCGGCGATCAGCGTGTCAGTCTCGGCGCCATGGGCCGCTACTACGCGGCAGCGCCAGAGGACGGCCCGGAATGGGGCGTGCGCCTGATCGCGACGTTCCTTTTCCCGAAATAGACCGGGCGCCCGAAACGGCGCCGACCGCCAAGATCTCGTCCAACTGCCAACAACCAGCTCGAGAATGCACAGGAGGAGGCTATGCGACTACCGAAATTGATTGCATCCGCTGCCGTCGTGGGAGCGGGATTGCTCGCCCCACTGACGCCAGCCTTCGCCCAGGACGCTCCTGCGGCGACGGCAGGACAGGCCCCGCCGAACATCCTCGTCATCTTCGGCGACGACATCGGCCAGACCAACCTGTCGACCTACAGCTTCGGGCTGATGGGGTATCAGACCCCCAACATCGACCGCATCGCCAAGGAAGGCCTGAAGTTCACGGACTATTATGCCGAGCAGAGCTGCACGGCAGGCCGGTCGACCTTCATCACCGGCCAGTCGACGCTGCGCACGGGCCTGTCCAAGGTCGGCATCCCCGGCGCGGATCTCGGCCTCCAGGCCTCGGACGTCACCCTCGCCTCCGCGCTCAAGGACAAGGGCTACGCCACCGGCCAGTTCGGCAAGAACCACCTTGGCGACAAGGACCAGTTCCTGCCGACGGCGCATGGCTTCGACGAGTTCTTCGGCAACCTCTACCATCTCAACGCCGAGGAGGAACCGGAAGACCGCAACTATCCTAGGGATCCGGAATTCCGCAAGCGGTTCGGACCACGGGGGGTGCTCAAGTCGTCGGCCGACGGCAAGATCGAGGACACGGGTCCGCTGACGCGCAAGCGCATGGAAACGGTCGACGACGAGACGGCGGCGGCGGCGATCGACTTCATGCAGCGCCAGAATTCCGCCAAGAAGCCGTTCTTCACCTGGTTCAACACGACCAGGATGCATTTCCGCACCCACGTCCGAGACGAGCATCGCAGCCCTCCGGGCCTCACCGCCCTGACCGAATATGCCGACGGCATGATCGAGCATGACGGCGTGATCGGGACGGTGCTGAAATCGCTCGACGACATGGGCATCGCCGACAACACGATCGTGATCTACACGACCGACAACGGACCGCACCAGAATTCCTGGCCGGATGCGGGCACAACCCCGTTCCGCAGCGAGAAAAATACCAACTGGGAGGGTGCCTACCGCGTACCCGCCATGATCCGCTGGCCCGGCCACATCGAGAAGGGCTCGGTCGCCAACGGCATTTTCTCGGGCCTGGACTGGTTCCCGACCCTGATGGCCGCTGCCGGCGACACCGACATCACCGAGCGCCTGCTGAAGGGCACGACGATCAACGGCAAGCAGTACAAGAACCACCTCGACGGCTTCAATCAGCTTCCCTACCTGACCGGACAGTCCGACAAGAGCGCCCGCAACTCGTTCTTCTATCTGAACGACGACGGCGAGATCGTGGGCCTCCGTTATGAGAACTGGAAGCTTGTCTTCGCCGAGCAGCGCATGCCCGGCACGATGGGTGTCTGGGCCGAGCCGTTCACCAAGCTCCGCGTGCCCAAGATGTTCGACCTGCGGTCGGACCCATACGAACGCGCCGACATCACCTCCAATACCTATTGGGATTGGCTCCTCGCGCACAGCTACCTGGCGATCGCCGGCCAGACCTACGTGGCCAACTTCCTGGCGACGTTCAAGGAGTTCCCGCCCGCGCAGCGGCCTGCCAGCTTCTCGATCGACCAGATCCAGGAGCAGCTGAACGAGTCCTTCAAGAACGTTGGCGGAGGCCAGTAGATCCAACTGCGGCGCGGGTTCGATCCGCGCCGCAGCCCCTTGCCGCCGTTGACGGTCGGACACGATCCTCTATTCTCGATAACGCTACGTGATGCAGCAATCAGTTCGACAAGTGCGAGACGAGCCCCACCTCGCGCAAGGTCGCTGCGGGATGCGCCCATGAATCACAGTCTTCGCCAAGGACCACGCACCGCGCCGGATATTGCGGACGACATGGTTTTCATTCCCGGCGGCACGTTCCGCATGGGATCCGACGACCACTATGCCGAGGAGAAGCCGACGCACCGGGTCACCGTCGACGATTTCTTCATCGACCCGACGCCGGTGACGAACGCGCAATTCCGCCGCTTCGTCGAGGCGACGGGTCACGTCACCTTCGCGGAGATCGCGCCGGATCCGAAGGATTATCCGGGCGCCCTGCCGCACATGCTGAAGGCCGGCTCGCTCGTTTTCACGCCGCCCGACTATCCCGTCGACACACGCGACTGGTCGCAATGGTGGTCGTTCCGCTTCCGCGCCAACTGGCGCCGACCCTATGGCCCCGGCAGTTCGATCAAGGGGCTCGACGACTATCCGGTCGTGCATGTCGCCTATAGCGACGCCGAGGCCTATGCGGCCTGGGTCGGCAAGGAACTGCCGACCGAGGCCGAATGGGAATATGCCGCGCGCGGCGGCCTCGACGGGGCGGAATTCGCCTGGGGAACGGAGCTCAATCCGGACGGCCGCCAGATGGCCAATACCTGGCAGGGCCTGTTCCCGGCGGAGAACCTCAAGACCGACGGCTATGAGCGCACCTCGCCGGTGCGCGCCTTCCCGGCGAACGGCTACGGGCTCTACGACATGATCGGCAATGTCTGGGAGTGGACCGCCGATTTCTGGTCGACCCACCATCCCGCCGATGCGCCCAAGGCTTGCTGCGTGCCGGAGAACCCGCGCGGCGGCCCGATGGAATCGAGCTACGATCCGCGCCAGCCACAGATCCGCATCCCACGAAAGGTGCTGAAGGGCGGCTCGCATCTCTGCGCGCCGAACTATTGCCGCCGCTATCGCCCGGCGGCTCGGCATGCCGAGCCGATCGATACCTCGACCAGCCATGTCGGCTTCCGCTGCGTGCGACGGCCCTCCCCCGCCTGAACCGGCGCACACGCTCGGCCAATGAAGGCTGGACGGCCATGCTCCGCTCCACGGCATGACGCCGCGGCCGGCGGGACACGGGATCGACACGGGTTCGCATAGATGAAAAGCTGGCGCGACGAACCCGCCACTTGCCCAACCCGCCTTTCCATTCCCGAAGGAAACATCATGACCGCGTCTGTCTGGCACGCCGATCCTCTCGTCTGGGGGACCGGGCCGCGCCGGTTCGAGGTCTTCCTCGAACCCACTTGCCCCTATTCCGTCAGGACCTTTCGCAAGCTCGACGCACTCCTCGCCGAGGCCGGCGCGGACAAGGTCACCGTCGCCATAAGGCTGCACTCGCAGCCCTGGCATCTCTATTCCGGCGTCGTCGTGCGCTGCATCCTCGCCGCCTCGACGCTCGAGGGCGGCAAGGAGACGGCCAGGAAGGTCATGGCGGCCGTTGCCGACCATCGGGAGGAATTCGAGTTCGCCCACCATGCCGGCGGCCCGAACATGGACGTCACGCCGAACCAGATCATCGAGCGCCTCGAAGGCTATAGCGGCGTGCCGCTCAAGGCCGCCTTCGCGATCCCCGGCCTCGACCGCGAGATCAAGTGGCACTGCAAATATGCCCGCCAGAACGGCATCCATGTATCGCCGACCTTCATGATCGACGGACTGGTCCAGCCCGACATGAGCAGCGGCGACGAGGTCTCGTCCTGGGTGACGCGCCTGCTTGCGGCGTGAGGGCGGCGCTCTGAGCTAGGCAGCATATTGTCCCGGCGCCTCGCGCCGGGACTTCCGTCACGCCCCGAAGCGATGGCTGGGCAATCCCGGCACGCCGACATCGAGGGCGAACAGGCCGCCCTCCTGCGGGTTCGCCGCCAGATGCTCGGCCGTCATCGTGAAGCGGGCCGAGGTGACGTAGAGGGTCGAAAGGTCGGGCCCGCCGAAGGCGCAGCTGGTCGGCCAGGAACAGGGCAGCTCGACGACGCGATCGATGCGCCCGTCCGGCGCCATGCGTGTCAGGCAGGAGCCGCCGGCGACGCGCGCGGTCCAGACGAAGCCCTCCGCATCCATCGTCGAACCATCCGGCAGGCCACGCTCAAAGCCCTGCAGGATCGTGCGCCGGTCGGAAAGCTGGCCATCGGCGCCGACCCGATAGCTGTAAAGCGTGTTCGCGGGCGTATCCGCCGTGATCAGCCGGTCGGCAGACCAGACGAAGGTGTTGGTGATGGCGAAGGCATCGTCGCAGAGGCGGGTCAGCCGGCCGTCCGGCCCGTAGCGGTAGATCCGTCCCGTCGCCTCGGCAGCGTCGCTGGGGCTGTCGTCGTCGGCGATGTTGTTCAGCATCGTGCCGACCCAGAAGCCGCCATCCGGCCCGACGACGCCCTCGTTCAGGCGATTATCCGGCGCATCGGGCTCGACCTCGCACACCGGGACCGGCTCGCCCTCCCAGTCCCAGAGGCAGATGTCCCGCTCCATCCCGACGATGGCGCCGCCATCGGCGCGCAGACCGATCGATGTCGGCCGGCCAGCGAATTGCCAGATCCGGTGATCGCCGGAGGCAGGATCGAGCGCATGCACGCGGCGGCCGATGATGTCGACCCAGGCGAGACGCCGACGGGCCTCGTCCCAGACGATGCTCTCACCAACGCTGTCCGCGACACCGAGGACGAGACGGGCTGTCATGGTTCTACCTCTTGAGGAAGGGGGCGGATGAAGGCCGATCGCGCGGGATCGCCGGGCTCACCAGCCGCCATCGACGGAGATGTTCTGCCCCGAGATCATCCGGGCCGCATCCGAGCTCAGGAAGGCCGCCAGATCGGCGATGTCCTCGGGCTGGACGCGCGTCTTCAGGCTCTGCTGCTTCAAAACCCAGTCCTGGAATTCCTGCAGCCGGTCGGCGAACACGCGATCCTCGGCCTCGGACACCACCGCGCCCGGCGAGATGGCGTTGACCGTGATCGCATATTTTCCGAGTTCGCGCGCATAGGCCTTGGTCAGGCCCAGCATGGCGCCCTTGGAAGCGACATAGGGGACATAGCCGTCCCACTGGCCGTTCAGCGTGATCGAGGTCAGGTTGATCACCCTCCCCCACTGCCGGACCTTCATGCCCGCCGCGCAGGCGCGCGTCAGGGCGAAGGCCGCCGAGGAATTCACCCGGATCTGGTCCTCGTATTCCTGCAGGCTGAATTCATCATGCGGCTTGTTGATGATCAGCGCCGCGTTGTTGACGAGGATGTCGACCGGTCGATCGATCGCGGCGACGGCCGCCTCGGCGCCGGCGAGATCGTTCAGATCCACGCCGAGCCAGCCCAGGTCCTTGGCCATGCCCGGGGGCGGCTCGGCGCCCGGCCGATCCAGGATCGTGACCTCCGCGCCGGCGGCGACGAAGGCCTTGGCCATCGCCCGGCCGATGGTGCCCAATCCGCCGGTGATCAGGGCGTGTCTTCCGGAAAGCGGCATGGCGTTCCCCATCACAGCACGTCGTGCACTTCTTCGATCGACGTCTCGGAGATCGGCTTGTCCAGCACGACCTTGCCGAGCGCCATCGCGACGACGCGGTCGCAGCAGGCGAAGACGTGATGCATGTTGTGGCTGATGAAGATGCCGGTGACGTTCTGCTCCTTCAGCGATTTGACGAAGCCGATGACCTTGGTCGTCTCCTTGACCGAGAGATGGTTGGTCGGCTCGTCGAGGATCATCACCTTGGACTTGAAGTGCATGGCGCGGGCGATGGCGACGCCCTGGCGCTGTCCGCCCGACAATTCGCCGACCAGCGCGTCGGGGGAGCGAAGGTGCAGGTCGACATTGGCGATCGCCGCGACGCTCTCGTCACGCATCCGCGCCTCGTCCAGCAGGCCGACCCCCATGAACCCCGCCTTCATCGGCTCGCGGCCGATGAACATGTTGCGAGCGATGCTCATGTTGGGGACCATCGAATTGTACTGGTAGATCGTCTCGATGCCGAGGTTCATGGCATCGCGCGGCCGGTTGATCTCGGCGCGGCGGCCCTCGACGAAGATCTCGCCCTCGTCCTTCGGATGCAGGCCGGCGAGGATCGAGATCAGCGTCGACTTTCCGGCTCCGTTGTCGCCGACCAGGCCGACGGCCTCATTGCGCCGGAAGTCGAGGCTCACGCCCTTCAGGGCATGAACGCCGGAATACCATTTGTGCAGGTTGCGGACCGAGATGATCGGCTCTTCGCCCTTGGCTGCGACAGCGGCGCTCATCATGCAGTCTCCACCTTCATGGCGCGGCCGCGCTTGCGAAGCCACGAATTGCCGACGACGGCCAGGATCGTCAGGGCGCCGATCGCGAACTTGAACCAGTTGCTGTTGACCTGGCTCAGCACCATGCCGTTGTCGATGACGCGGATCAGCGTCGCGCCGACGATGCCGCCGACGATCGAGCCGATGCCACCCAGCAGCGATGTGCCGCCGATCACGGCCGCGGCGACGGCGGCCAGCTCCAGCCCCTCCCCGATCGACGGCAGCGGCGAACCGACACGCAGCACCTGGATCGTCCCGGCGAAGCCAGCCAGAACCGAGCAGATCATGAAGCAGGCGATCTTCACCTTGGCGGTCGGGATGCCCATGGCATTGGCCGCCGGCAGGAAGCCGCCCGTCGCCCGCACCCAGTTGCCGAAATTGGTCTTGGAGAGAAGCAGCGCAACCAGGATCGCGATCGCGACGAACCACAGGAACGAGGCGCGGAACAGATTGCCGGGACCGACGAACTCGACGAACAGCCACATCGGGATCTCACCGGTCTTCAGGCGCGGCGGAAAGCCGCCCGAGATCACGATGGTGAGCGAGCGCGCCATGAACAGCATGCCGAGCGTCGTGATGAAGGACGGGATGGCGAATTTGATCGTCAGCCATCCATTGACGAAGCCGATCGCGGCGCAGAGCAGCAGGCCCAGAAGCATGGCAGGCCAGAAGCCCCAGCCCATCGTCATCAGCACCGCCATCGTCATCGGGCTGAGCGCGAACACCGAGCCGACGGAAAGGTCGAACTCGCCGCAGATCATCAGCAGGGTGACGCCGATGGCGACCAGCGCCATTTCCGGCAGCAGGCCGAGCACACCGCGCATGTTGGCGACGCTGAGGAAGACGCCGTCCGACATCGCCTGAAACGCGATGACCAGGCAGAGAAGCAGGAGAGCGGCCGCGAGTTCGGGCTTCTGCAGGGATATTTTTATCAGCCGTCTCATCGCGGCGTATCCTTTTCGTCGGGCGGATTTCCGCGGGCACGGCGCGCCGTGCCCGCGGTGTCTTCAGGTCGGATCAGCGAAGGCCCTGGGCCGCCAGTTCCATGATGCGGTCGGCGTCGGCGGCCTTGACGATGCCCTGGCCCGTGTCGACGTTCGCGGGCGTCAGGCCGAAGTTCTTGTTGAGGTAGACCATCATCACCGGCATGAAGCCCTGCATGTAGGGCTGCTGGTCGACCTCGACCTGGATGTAGCCCTTCTGCATCTGCTCGACGGCCTCGGGCACGAGATCGAAGCCACCCAGCAGCACCTTGCCGGGCGCGTCGCCGCGATCGGCCAGGACGCGGGCGACGCCCGCATGCCAGAAGCCGGTATCGAAATAGGCCGACGTGTCCGGATGCGCCGCCAGATAGGCGCCGACGCGATCCGAGGTGATGGCGAGGTCGGTGCCGCTGTCGATCTTTTCCCAGCTGATGTCGCGTCCGGAGGACTTCTTGTAGTCCTCCAGGAAGTTGATCACGCCCTGGCCGCGCTGCTCGGACCAGTTCTGGCCCGGCGCCGAGATGCCGACCAGGACCTTGATCGGGCCCTCGGCCGGGAAGTTGGCCGACTGCGCCTTGCCGAGCGAATAGCCGGCGGCGAGGAAGCCCTGGCCGATGAAGGCCTGGCGGGCATTGCCGTCAGCGCCTTCGAGATCGTCGACATTGACGCCGATCACCGTGATGCCGGCATCGCGGGCACGTTGCAGCACGTCGTCCAGCGCGGCGTTGTCGACGATCGAGGTCAGGATCGCAGTCGGCTTCTGCGCCAGCGCGGCCTCGATGTTCGCCAGCTGCTCGGGAACGGAACCTTCCGTCTGGGTGAACAGCATCTGGCAATTGGCCGAGACCTTGGCGCAGGCGTCGTCATAGCCCTTCTTCGCCGCCTGCCAGAAGGTGTTGGAGGCCGAGGAATGGACGGCGAAGACGATGTCGAGCTTCTCTTCCGCCATCGCCATGCCGGAGACGGTCGTCAACAGGGCGGCCGCGAGCGCGGTTGCCTTCAGCTTCTTCATGGTTGCTCCTCCCGAGCGTTGGTTGTCCTGGAGCGTTTTCGAGCGAAGTGGGTACCGGTTCGCGTGAAGAAAACGCGATCAAACAAAGATTCAGAGTGACGCGGCGTCCGAGATCTTGCGGGTGACCGAGTAGGTCTTCTCCAGATCCGGATGCAGTTCCATGCCCAGCCCCGGGCCCGGCGGGACGGTAATCATGCCGTTCTTGACCTCCGGCAGCGCGGTCACGAGATCGCGGTACCAGGTGCGGTAGAAGGCCCGGACGCTCTCCTGAACCAGCGCGTTGGGGGCGTTCAGCGAAAGGTGGGTGGAGGCACACAGGACCACGGGTCCGGTGCAGTCATGCGGGGCGACCGGCAGGTGCCAGGCTTCGGCCATCGAGGCGATCTTGCGCGCCTCGGACAGGCCGCCGCACCAGCTCAGATCCAGCATGACGATGCCGGCGGCGCCGGTCTCCAGCAGATCGCGGAAACCCCAGCGGGAACCCAGCGTCTCGGAGGCGGAAATCGGCGCCGGCGAGACGGCGGCGTAGCGGGACAGGCTGGACAGGCTGTCCATCTTGATCGGGTCTTCGTGCCAGAAGGTTCCGAACGGCTCCAGCGCCTTGGCGATCTGCATCGCCGGCAGCAACTGCCACATCGAATGGAACTCGACCATGATTTCCATCCGGTCGCCGACCGCGTTGCGGATCTTCTCGAACGGAACCAGCGCCTTCTTGAGATCTTCCGGCGAGATGTACTGGCCGCGCGACTTCTCGGCGGCTTCGTCGAACGGCCAGATCTTCATGGCCGTGATGCCGTCCTCGAGCAGCGAATGCGCCAGCTCGTCTGCGCGATGCAGGAAGCCGTTCAGGTCGTCATAATCCTTGTGGCCGCCGCCGAGATCGTAGTTGCTCGTCGTCTGGCCAGTGGCCTTCTTGATGTATTCGGTGCCGGCGCAGGTGTTGTAGGTGCGGATCTCGCGCCGCGTGAAGCCTCCGAGAAGCTGGGCGATCGGCTGGTTCACCGCCTTGCCGAACAGGTCCCAAAGGGCGATGTCGAAGGCCGAATTACCGCGCACCTCGGCGCCGGACGAGCGGAAGCCGAGATAGCCGACCAGGTCGCCCGACAGCTTGTCGATCTCCAGGGGATCGCGGCCAATGACGCGCGGCGCGATGTATTCGTGCACATGCGCCTCGACGGTCGCGGCGCCGAAGAAGGTTTCGCCGAGCCCGACCAGGCCTTCATCCGTATGAACCTGCACCCACAGCAGATTGGGGCGCTCGGCAATCCGAACGGTTTCGATCGCAGTTATCTTCATGGATTCCTCAGGACAGTCCCGCCGACAGAAGGGCGCGTACGCTTTCGTCAAAATGAACGGCCATCGCCGAAACGGCCTTCTGGGGATCGCCCGCCGCCACGGCGCGCGCGATCTCCTCATGGGTGGCGATCATCGCCTCGCGCGCCTCGTCCGACGTCCGGCTCTTCCAGCCGATCGGCCAGGTCTGGCGCGCGATGCCCTGGAAGGCGCCGACGATCAGGGCGAAGACCGGATTCTTCGACGCCTTGGCCAACGCCCGGTGAAACGCCAGGTCGTGCTCCATCAGCCGGTCCGGATCGTGGATCGCCGCCCGCATTGCCGCGGCCTCGGCCAGGATCTCGGCCGCCTCGGCGTCGCTGCGCCGGATCGAGGCGAGCGTCACGATCCGCGTCTCGATCGTCCGGCGCACGTCGTAGATCTGCTGCACGTTGATCTGATCGGTGTGCACGCCATGCTCGATGATCAGCGACATCGCGCCATGATCGATCGGCGACACGGTGGCGCGCTTGCCGGTGGCGAGCTCGATGATCCGCATCGCGGCCAGCGACCGATATGCCTCCCGCACCACCGTGCGCGAGACATTCAGCTCCTTCGACAGGGTCGCTTCCGAGGGCAGCCTGTCGCCCGGCATCAGGTCGTTCTCGCGGATGTGCCGGGTGATGGCGCCGATGGCGTCGCCGACCAGTCCTCCGCCATTCACTCGATCAGGCTGCATGTCGAAACCTCGAAAGCTGTCATACAGGTTTTGCTGAACCTGTGATTAGAATCCGCCATCATGTCTGTCAAGTACGTTCGAGTGGCGCCCTGTCAGCGCCGTGCCGCCATGGCGGAGACGAGGCGGCGGCCCAACGAAAAAGCCCGATGCCGCAGGGCGGCATCGGGCCAGGACTCGTAGGGAAGGAGCTGGAAGCTAGCTGGCGGCGTTCCAGCCGCTGACGGCCTTGACCTCCAGGAATTCCTCGATGCCCCAGTTTCCGCCTTCGCGGCCATTGCCGGACTGCTTGAAGCCACCGAAGGGCGTGCTGAGCCGGCGCCCGACGCCGTTGATCTCGACCATACCGGAGCGCATCGCTCGGGCGACGCGGCGGGCACGGTCCATGTCGCGGGTCTGGATGTAGTTGGTCAGGCCGTAGACTGTGTCGTTCGCCATGGCGATGGCCTCGTCTTCCGTCTCGAACGGAAGGATGACCATGACGGGGCCGAAGATTTCGTCGCGCGCCACCGACATCGCGTTGGTCACGTCGGCGAATATGGTGGGACGGACGAAATAGCCATGATCCAGTCCGGCCGGACGGCCGAGGCCGCCCGCCACCAGCCGGGCGCCTTCCGCGATGCCCGCCGCGATCATCCTCTGGATATGTTCGAACTGCCGTGCGGAGACGACCGGCCCCAGATGATCGCCGGGCTCCGACGCCGGCCGGACGGCGACTTCGCCGGCGATCCGGGCCGCCCGGTCGACGACCCTGTCATAGATGTCGCGATGCACGAACATCCGCGACGGGGCGTTGCAGCCCTGGCCGCTATTGTAGAAGCAGCTGCCGAGGCCACGCTCGGCGGCGGCGTCATCGGCATTGGCGAACAGGATGTTGGCGCCCTTGCCGCCGAGCTCGAGGCTGACCCGCTTGACCGTCGCGGCGGCGCTGCGGGAGATGGCAATTCCGGCGCGGGTCGAGCCGGTGAACGAGATCATGTCGACATCGGGATGCGCCGAGAGGTGCGAGCCGACCCCCGCGCCGTCGCCATGCAGCAGGTTGAAAACGCCCGGCGGAAAGCCGGCTTCGTGCACCATCTCCGCGAAGATGTGGCCCGACAGCGGCGAAATCTCGGACGGCTTCAGGATCACGGTGCAGCCGGTCAGCAACGCCGGCGTGACCTTGAGCAGGATCTGGTTCATCGGCCAGTTCCATGGCGTGATCAGCCCGCAGACGCCGATCGGATCCTTGACGATGCGATGGGCCGTATCGCCCGGCTCCAGCCAGCCCTCGAATTCGAAACGGCGCGCCCGTTCGATGAAGTGACGCAGATGCGCGATACCGGCCCCGACCTGGCTGGTCTTCGCCATGTCGATCGGCGCACCCATTTCGCGGCTGATCGCGCTGCCCAGTTCGTCGGAGCGGCGTTCATAGGCGACCACGAGGCGCTCGAGCGCCGCCAGTCGTGTTTCCAGCGGCGTCGCGCTCCAGCCCGGAAAGGCGGACCTGGCCGCGGCGACGGCGCGGTCCGTATCGGCCCTGCCGCCCAGGGCGACGGTGGCGAAGGCTTCCTCCGTCGACGGATCGATCACGTCGCACAGCGCCAGCTCCGCCGGAGCGACCCAAACGCCATCGATATAGAACGAATGCAGCTCGATCATGCGCCTAGGCTCCCGGCACGGCGTTGAGATCCCGAACGGCGAGATCGGGTTTCGACTGCGGCGTGCCGGCGGGCTCGCGCGGCAACCATTTCACCTCGGCGACGCCGATCTCAAGGCCGTCGAACGCCTCCGCCTCGGGCCCGTAGTTCAGGACGAAGCGATGCGTGGCGGTATCGCGGATGCGCAGCCCGCCTGGGAGCTCGACCGTCGGCAAGCCCTCGTTGGCGCAGGCCTGCCGCAGCAGCCGCTGCAGCGCCGCATCATCCGGCCAGCCGCCGACATACCAGCGCTTGGCGTCGCCGACGATCGCCGGATCGCCGTTCGCGTGACGCTCCCGAACCGGCATGGCGGAGGCGAGCTTCTCGACCCAGAGCCGGAACGAGCCGCCGCCCGACAATGGCGACGAGGCGCCCGGGCGCAGGCTCTCGACATACTCCACGGTGCAGTCAAAGCCGGGCAGCTCCGGCGGCAGGGCGGCCGGTATCCGCATGTCCGGCGTCTTCGAGCCGCTGCGCGGGCCGGCGATCACCATGCCGCCGAAGGCATCGAGCGCCCCGGCCAGACGGGAATCGAGGCTCAACAGCCCGGGCAGCGCGACGACACGATACTGGCCGAGCGACGCGCAGTCGGGGGGCACGATATCGATCGAAAGGCCGAGTTTGCGGAACGCCCTGTAGAAATCAAAGACCAGGCCGAAATAGTCGAATCCCCGCCCCTGCGGCTGGGTCTGCCACGCCCAGACAGACTCATAGTCGAACACGAGCGCCACAGGCGCCGGACCCGCATCGACATTGGGCAAGCCCTCTAGCTCTGCGGCGACGGCCCGGACCTCCGCCAGAGCGGGAGCCGGGACATTGTCCGGCCGCATCAGGCCGGCATGCATCTGCTCCTGCGCGAACGGCGCCTGGCGCCAGCGGAAGTAGCACACGGTCTCGGCACCGTGCGCATAGGCTTCCCAGGTCCAGAGCCGGACCATGCCGGGCAAAGGCGCCGGATTGTAGATCGCCCAGTTCACCGGGCCGGGCTGCTGCTCCATGACCCAGCTGCGCCCGCGCCCGACGGCGCGGTAGAGATCGTGATGGAACGCCTGAAAATCGGGATCGCCCTGGCGCATGTAGGTCCGGATCCAGTCGTCCCCCAGGGTCGAGTGCTTCTCCAGATAGCCGAGCGGATAGCTGTCCCAGCTGGCGACATCGAGATCGCCGGCGACCTTGAAATGATCGAAATCGACCGCCTTCGTCATGAAGTTATGGATGAGCGGCGCCGGGCTGAGCGCGCGCAGGATGTCGGTTTGAATCTGGTTGAACGCCGCCACCTGGTCTGAGCTGTAGCGGCGAAAATCCATCCAATGGCTGGGATTGGCCTCGGCGACGGTCTGGTTGGGCAGGTCGATCTGGTCGAAGCGACCATACTCCATCGACCAGAACACATTGCCCCAGGCCGCATTCAGCGTCCGGATATCGCTGTATTTTTCCTCAAGCCAGCGCTGGAACCCGGCGCGCGCGGCCTGGCTGAACGACAGCGTCGTGCTGTGGTTTCCGTATTCATTGTCGATCTGCCAGCCCTGGATGTGCGGCGAGCGACCGTAGCGTTCGCCGAGTTGCCGGACGATCCGCGCGCAGTCCTCGCGGAAGCCGGGATGGGAGAAGCAATAATGGCGGCGCGATCCGAACTTGCGCGCCTGCCCGTCGGCGCCGACCGGCAGCATGTCGGGCCACTTGTCCAGCATCCAGCGTGGCGGCGTCGACGTCGGCGTTCCGAGGATGACCTTCAGCCCGGCGCCGGCAAGCGTCGCGATCGCGCGATCGAGCCAATCCCATTCATAGCGGCCGGGCTCCGGCTCGAGGCGCGACCAGGCGAACTCGCCGATGCGCACCCATGTCAGGCCACTCTCGGCCATGCGCCGGGCATCCTCGGCCCACATCGCCTCCGGCCATTGCTCGGGATAGTAGCAAACACCCAGGGTTCGTTTCATCGATGTCTCTCGGAGAAGGCTGTCGCGCGAAGATCGCGGGGCGGATGGAGGTTCAGCTCTTCACGGCGCCGAGCGTCAGTCCGGCGATGAAGTGCTTCTGCATCAGGAAGAACATCAGGACCGGCGGCAGGGCGGCGACGATCGAGCCGGCCGAAACCAGGTGCCAGGCGGCGATCCATTCGCCGTTCAGGGCATGCAGGCCCGCCGTCACCGGCTGGGCGTGGGCGCCCTGAGTGAGCACGGTCGCCCAGAAATAGTCGTTCCAGACGAAGGTGAAGACCAGCACGGCGAGCGCCGCCAGGGCGGGTCGCATCAGGGGCAGCACGATGTGCCAGAAGATCTTGAATTCGGGCACGTCCTCGATCCGCGCCGCCTCGATCAGCTCGAACGGCAGGGCGCGGATGAAGTTGCGCATGAACAGCGTGCAGAAGCCGGTCTGGAAGGCGATGTGAAAGAAGATCAGGCCCCAGACCGAGTTGTAGACGCCCATCTGGATCGACAGATCGCGCACCGGCACCATCAGGATCTGGAACGGAATGAAATTGCCGGCGACGAACAGGAAGAAGATCAGCAGATTGGAGCGGAACTTGTAGATCGCCAGGGCGAAGCCGGTCAGCGAGGCCAGCGCGATGGCCCCGATCACCGTGGGGATCGTGACCTTGAAGCTGTTCAGGATATAGGCCGCCAGCGGCGAGTTGGAGAACACCGCGCCGTAGTTCTCCAGCAGGCTGAAGGACGAGGGCCAGCCCCAGTAATTGCCGGCGGTGATGTCGGCGGCCGGCCGGATCGATGTCAGCGCGACACCGATCAGCGGCAGCAGCCAGAGCACGAGCGCGATCGGCAACGCGATCTGGTAGGCGATGCGGGTGGGGCGCGATGCGGTCTGGACCGGTGTGGGGAACATGATCAGCGGCCCGTCTCTTCGCGATACATCTTGAACAGGAAGGCGCTGATGTAGATCAGCATGATCGCGAACAGGACGACTGCGATCGCCGCGCCATAGCCCATGCGGAAGCCGTATTCGGAGAAGGCCTGCTCATACATGAAGTAGGCCAGCACCCGGCTCGCCCCCCAGGGGCCGCCGCCGGTCATCACCGAGATCAAGTCGAAGGAGCGGAGCGCGCCGATGACGGTGACGACGATGGCGATGAAGGTCGCGGGCTTCAGTTGCGGCAGGATGACGTACCAGAGCATCCGCCAGCCATGCGCATCGTCCAGCCGCGCCGCCTCGACCTGCTCCGGGTTCACGGAGTTCAGGCCGGTGAGATACAGGATCATGCAATAGGCGATCTGCGGCCAGAGGCCCGCGACGATCACGCCATAGGTGACGAAGCGTTCGTCGGCGAGGACAGCGATGGTCGGCAGGCCGACCCCGTCCAGCATGGTGTTGAGCAGGCCGAAACGCGGGTCGTAGAACCAGGAGAAGATCAGCCCCACCACCACCTGGGAGATGACCAGCGGGAAGAAGAACATCGACTTGTAGATGCGGATGCCGCGCGTCGTCTGATTGAGAAACAGCGCAACGAACAATCCGGCCGGAATCGCCAAGAGATACAGGACCAGCCAGACGACGTTGTTCTTCAAGGACGTGAAGAAGGCCTCGTCCTGCAGCAGTTCCGAATAGTTCGCGAGGCCGACGAACCGCTTCTCGCCCAGGCCGTCCCAATCGAACAGGGAAATGCCGATCGATTGGAAAATCGGCAGGACGATGTAGAGCGAAAAGACGAGGATACCGGGCGCGAGAAACAGCCACGGGGCGATCCGAAGCCTGTTCTCTTTCCAGACGCGCGCAAGTGAAGGCATTTCCAGGATCCTGGCACAGGAAGCGTTGAGGGGAGGCCGGCGGTCGGCCACCCCTCGCATGACGTGCTGGAGCGTTTTCGGGCGAAGCGGAGCCGGTTCGCACGATGAAAACGCGACAGGACCAGGGTCTATTTGTAGACGCGCTGCCGCACGGTCTCGAGGCGAGCGAGGATCGTGTCGAGACGGTCGGGATTGACCATGAACTCCTGGAAGCCCTCCATGCCGGCCTTGGCCATTTCGGCCGGGGCGTCGCGGTCGAAGAACTGGGCCAGACCGCCATTCGTGTTGGACAGCATCTCGAAGCCGGCCTGCAGGAACGGATCGTCGGCAACGGTCGACTTCGAGTTGACCGGCAACTGGGTCATCTTCTCGTTCATCGCCGATTGCACGTCGGCCCGGGCAAAATAGGCCAGGAACTTCTTCGCTTCCTCGACATTGGTAGCATTCGCCGCGAGGTGGATCGTGTTGGCCGGCGCATCCTCGGCCATCGGAATGGCGGGATCGATCACGGGGAACTGGAAGAAGCCGAGCGTCTCGTTCGTCAGGCCTGCCTCGCGCAGCGGCTCGACGATGAAGTTACCCATCAGGTACATGCCGGCCTTGCCGTTGACCAGCGGCGGCAAGGCTTCCTGCCAGCTGTTGGCGGCGTGGTTCGCGAGGAAGAAATCGGCGTCCAGAAGTTCCTTCCAGTTCGCCATCGTCTTGCGGATGCGATCATCGGTCCAGGGGATCTCGCCCCGGGTCAGCGCCATGTGGAAGTCGTAGCCATTGGTGCGCAGGTTCAGATAGTCAAACACGCCGGCGGCCGTCCAAGGGAACCGCGTGCCGATCGACATCGGAACGATGCCGTTGGCCTTCAGCGTCTCGCCGGCCTTCTTGAACTCTTCCCAGTTGGTCGGAACCGCGATGCCGAGCTTCGCGAAGATGTCCTTCCGGTAGTAAACGCCCCACTGGTAGTAGGTGTAGGGGATCGCCCATTTCTTGCCGTAGTGCGTGACCGAGCTCTCGGCCGACTTCAGCGTCTCGCTCATGTTGTTCGCGGCCCAGACGTCGTCGATCGGCGCGAACAGCTTGGCGTCGACATAGGGCAACATGCGGTTGCCGGCGAACCAGGTGGCGATGTCGGGCGCGTCGGCCGACAGGAAGTTCCGGATCGCGGACTTGTAGGCCTCATTGTCGAAGACGTTGAAGGTGACGTCGATGTCCGGGTTCTCCGCCTCGAAGCCCGCGATGGCCTGCTCGAACGCGGCCTTGATCGCCGGGAACGACGAATCGGAATTGATCACCAGCTGCTTGCCCATGGCCGGCATGGCCAGCGCGGTCACCACCGCCAGTGCGGTTGTGAGACGCAGGCCGATTCTCGCGACGTTGAACATCTGATCCTCCCTCTGTCAGCGCTCGAACTTCCGGGTCGTTTTGACCTCTCTGAAAATCATGTAGATTATTGCGCAAATCATCGCAACATATTGCAACTAGTTACATAGATATCGATCCCGCCAGCTGGACTTCGCCGCCGAATTGAGGACAAAAGAGACGATGACGCCCGAAAAGCCCCGCCGCCGTCCCGGTCCGGCCAAGACCGATCTGCCGACCATCCACGACGTGGCGGAGGCGGCTGGCGTTTCGGCGGCCACCGTCAGCCGGGCGCTGCGGAATCCCGAGGTCGTGTCGAGTTCGACCCGCGCGCGCGTCGCCGCCGCCGCCCGCGAACTCGGCTACCAGCCGGGCCCATCCATCAAGCCGAAGGGCAACAAGATCCTGGCGCTGATCCCGCGGCTGGGCAGCCCCTTCTTCACGCCGTTCCTCGATGCCGCCACCGATCTCATCTCCGAATCCGGCTACTGCATCACGGTCGGGGACCTTCGCGGCAGCCGGCGCAAGGAGGAGCATTACGCGCGCGGCCTGCGCGACGGCAGCTTCGCCGGCGCAATTCTCTTCACGGGCGCCATTCCGCGCGACGGGACCGGGCGGGACAGCGCCTCGCTGCCGATTCCGGTGGTGCTCGCCTGCAACGAGATTCCCGGCATGGCGGATCTTCCGGTCTTCGACGTCGCCGACCGCAAGGCGGCGCGAAGCATGGTCTCCTACCTGATCGGCCTCGGGCATCGGCGCATCGCCCATATCCGCGGCCCTGCCGACAACATCGAGGCGCAGGAGCGCCTGCAGGGCTACACGGAGGCACTCGAGGCCGCAGGCCTCGCCTTCGACGAGACGCTGGTCTGGGAAGGCGATTTCTATCTCGCCAGCGGCATCGCGGCGGCGGGTCGTTATCTCGCCAGCGACGACCGGCCGACGGCGGTCTTCTCGGGCAACGACCAGATGGCGATGGGGTTCATCACCGAGGTCAAGGCGGCAGGGTTCAGCGTGCCGGGCGACGTGTCCGTCGCCGGCTTCGACGACATCGAATATTCGGTGATCTTCGACCCGCCCCTGACGACCATGCGCCAGCCCCGCGACGATATCGGACGCCTCGCCGCGGTCGAACTATTGCGGCGCATCGGCGACGAAGACGGGTCGGACGAGCCGCCGCGCCGTGTCCGCCTGGAGTGCGAGCTGGTCATCCGCGCCAGTACCCAGGCACTCCGGCTGGCGGTGGAGCAGCGGGAGCGCGGCGACGACAAGCCGCCGGCGCGGCGCGTCCGCCAACCCCAGAAGGACAAGGCGTCGATCTGAGGCGCCCTTCTCCGGAGCGGCGGCGTCAGTCGACGAGCCGGAGAGTCTCGCCGGCGATCGGCTTGACGATCTCCGGCCGAGCCGTGGCGCGGGCAGCGGCGTCGATTGCCGCCTCGTCGGCCGTGTTGAAGGCGAACAGGCCGAAATGATGCGGCACGAGGAACGCCGCCCCGGCCGCACCGGCGAGCGCTACCGCTTCATCGAGCGTCAGATTGCCGGGAATGCCGGCGGCGAGCCGCGTGGCGTCGCGACCGTTCACCGGTAGCAGCGCGACGTCGGGGTTAAAGGTGCGCACGGCCTCGGCGAGGCCGTCGAACGGGATGGTGTCACCGGAATGATAGAGGCGGAAGCCGCCGGCCCGGATGCCGTAGCCAAGGAAGACGAACCGGCCCTCCGCGTCGCGCTCCAGCGTCTCATGCGCGGCCGGGAACGCCGTGACGGCGATCCCCTCAAGGGGGTCGAAGGTCTCGCCGGCGTCGACGCCGACAAGATTAGCCGACTCACCGATCCGCTCTCTGGCGACCTCCATGCGAGCGACCGGAACGACAAACGGCACGTCGGGAAAACGGGTCGCCAGCGGGCGCAGCGTGTCCGGATCCATGTGGTCGGTATGGGCGTGGGTGACGAGGACCAGATCCGGCCGCGGCAGCGCCTCGACGTCGATCGGCGCCGGCATCATCCGGCGGTGGTCATTCGCCTTGCCGGCGTATTTCTTCGCCAGGCTGTCCGAGAGATAGGGATCGATCAGGATGCGATGCCGGCCCGTCTCGATCCAGAAGCCGGCCTGCCCCAGCCAGTAG